>NZ_JBBOPN010000001.1:0-7500 GCF_038003645.1 Bacillus sp. FSL E2-0195
TTGGAAAATATCTCTGATTTATGGAATAGTGCCTTAAAAGAATTAGAAAAAAAGGTAAGCAAGCCAAGTTATGAAACCTGGTTAAAATCAACAACTGCTCATAACTTAAAAAAAGATGTATTAACTATTACAGCTCCAAATGAATTCGCTCGTGACTGGCTAGAATCTCATTATTCGGAACTAATCTCCGAAACACTTTATGATTTAACAGGGGCAAAACTAGCTATTCGTTTTATCATTCCCCAAAGTCAGGCAGAAGAGGATATAGATCTCCCTTCTGTTAAGCAAAAACACGCACATGATGAGTCTAATCACTTACCACAGAGTATGTTAAACCCAAAATATACATTTGATACATTTGTTATTGGCTCTGGTAATCGTTTTGCACATGCTGCTTCTTTAGCTGTAGCTGAAGCACCAGCTAAAGCCTATAATCCGCTCTTTATTTACGGGGGCGTTGGACTTGGAAAAACACATTTAATGCACGCAATTGGGCATTATGTAATTGAACACAACCCAAATGCAAAAGTTGTATATTTATCATCTGAAAAATTTACAAATGAATTTATTAATTCAATTCGTGATAATAAAGCTGTCGATTTTCGTAATAAATATCGTAATGTAGATGTCTTATTGATAGATGATATTCAATTTCTTGCTGGAAAAGAACAAACACAGGAAGAGTTTTTCCATACATTTAATGCGTTACATGAAGAAAGTAAACAAATTGTGATTTCAAGCGATAGACCACCAAAAGAAATCCCAACTTTAGAAGATCGCCTTCGTTCTCGCTTTGAATGGGGGTTAATTACGGACATTACGCCACCAGATTTAGAAACTAGAATCGCAATTTTACGTAAAAAAGCAAAAGCAGAAGGTCTTGATATACCAAATGAAGTTATGCTTTATATCGCAAATCAAATCGATTCAAATATTCGTGAACTAGAGGGTGCACTTATTCGAGTTGTAGCTTATTCATCTTTAATTAATAAAGATATGAATGCTGATTTAGCGGCTGAAGCGCTTAAAAATATTATTCCAAACTCTATACCTAGAATTATTTCTATTTCTGATATTCAAAAGGCTGTTGGGGGCGTCTATCAAGTAAAATTAGAAGATTTCAAAGCAAAAAAACGGACAAAATCCGTTGCATTCCCTCGCCAAATTGCGATGTATTTATCACGTGAACTTACGGACTCATCTTTGCCAAAAATAGGTGAAGAATTTGGTGGCCGCGATCATACAACAGTAATCCATGCTCACGAAAAAATTTCGAAGCTATTAAAAACGGATACTCAATTACAAAAACACGTTGAAGAAGTTAAGGATATTTTAAAATAGTAGTAGCTGAATAGTGTGAATAACTTAGCTTATTTTACGCACAGTCTATCCACATGTAGATAGACTGTTTTTACATCTTTAAACAGGGTTATCCACATATCCACAAGCCCTATTACTATTACTACTACTTTTTTATCTTTATTAAATAAATAAAATCTTATACTTACCGGAGGTTTTTCGTTATGCGTTTTACAATACAAAAAGACTATCTTGTAAGAAGTGTACAAGATGTAATGAAGGCAGTTTCTTCTCGTACAACAATTCCAATTCTTACAGGGATTAAAGTTGTAGCAACTGAAGAAGGAGTTACTTTAACAGGTAGTGATGCAGACATCTCTATCGAATCATTTATCCCAGTCGAAGATGCTGGAAAAGAAATTGTGGAAATTAAACAATCAGGAAGTATTATTTTACAAGCAAAATATTTTAGTGAGATCGTAAAAAAATTACCTAAAGAAACTGTCGAAATTTCTGTGGAAAATCATTTTATGACAAAAATAAAATCTGGAAAATCAGAGTTCAACTTAAATGGTTTAGATGCTGCTGAATATCCGTTATTACCACAAATCGAAGAACATCATGTATTTAAGATTCCAACAGATTTACTAAAGCACATGATTCGTCAAACAGTATTTGCAGTTTCAAGTTCTGAAACAAGACCGATCTTGACAGGTGTAAACTGGAAGGTATATAACAGCGAGCTAACTTGCATTGCAACAGATAGTCACAGACTAGCACTTCGTAAAGCAAAAATCGAAGGGTATAATATTGCCGATGAATTTCAAGCGAATGTCGTTATTCCTGGTAAGAGCTTAAGTGAATTAAGTAAAATTCTAGATGAATCCGAAGAAATGGTAGATATCGTTATTACGGAGTATCAAGTATTATTCCGTACAAAACATTTATTATTCTTCTCAAGATTATTAGAAGGAAATTATCCAGATACAACGCGTTTAATTCCAGCTGAAAGTAAAACTGATATATTTGTAAATACAAAAGAATTTTTACAAGCGATTGATCGTGCGTCGCTGTTAGCAAGAGATGGTCGTAACAACGTTGTTAAATTATCGACATTAGAACAACAGATGTTAGAGATTTCTTCGAATGCACCAGAAATCGGAAAAGTAGTAGAAGAGGTTCAATGTGAAAATGTAGATGGAGAAGAATTAAAAATATCTTTTAGTGCAAAATATATGATGGACGCATTAAAGGCTTTAGATAGTACAGAAATTAAAGTTAGTTTTACTGGAGCAATGAGACCGTTTTTAATTCGCACAGTAAATGATAATTCCATTATCCAATTAATTTTACCAGTCCGTACTTACTAAGTAAGGATTAAGGGTTGCTAGTGTAAAGGTACTAGTGACCCTTATTTGATTTGTGGGGTATTACTTTCCTAATGCTAGTTTATTTAGTACAATGAAAGAATGAACACTTTCAGAAAGTGAGCGATTTTATGAAACTTATTAAGATTTCAACAGAATACATTACACTAGGACAATTTTTAAAGTTAGCTGATGTAATTGATACAGGTGGCGCTGTGAAATGGTTCTTACAAGAATATGAAGTATACGTGAATCAAGAACTTGAAAATAGAAGAGGCCGAAAGTTATATGCAAATGATATTGTTGAAATTCCGGGAAGCGGAACTTTCCAAGTTCAGGCATAAAGGGGGATCCCTTTGTTTATTACAGAAATACAATTAAAAAACTATCGCAATTATGAGCATTTAGAGCTTTCCTTTGAGGATAAAGTCAATGTAATTATTGGTGAAAATGCGCAAGGGAAAACGAATCTGATGGAAGCTATTTATGTATTGGCGATGGCGAAATCTCATAGAACTTCGAACGATCGTGAACTCATTCGTTGGGATGAGGATTATGGTAATATAAAAGGTAGATTACAAAGGCGAAATAGTTCAGTATCCTTAGAATTAAATATTTCAAAAAAAGGTAAAAAGGCAAAGTTAAATCAGTTAGAACAACAAAAATTGAGCCAGTATATTGGTGAAATGAATGTTGTTATGTTTGCCCCAGAAGATTTAAATCTTGTAAAAGGAAGCCCTCAAGTACGAAGACGCTTTTTGGATATGGAACTTGGACAAATAGCTCCGGTCTATTTGTATGAATTAAGTCAATATCAAAAGGTACTCACGCAACGAAATCATTTACTTAAGAAGATGCAAGGGAATAGTAAAAATGAGGAAACGATGTTGGATGTATTTACACTTCAACTTATTGAGCATGGTGCAAAAATTTTGCGAAAACGTTTTGAGTTTTTGCATTTACTACAAGAATGGGCTGCTCCAATTCATCGCGGAATTAGCAGGGGATTAGAGGAGTTAGAAATCGTTTATAAACCAAGTGTAGATGTATCAGAATCAATGGATTTGTCGAAAATAAAGGAAGTATACTATGAAAGTTTTCAATCTGTGAAACAACGTGAAATTTTTCGGGGTACAACTTTACTTGGTCCTCATCGTGATGATTTACAATTCTTCGTTAATAGTAAAAATGTTCAAGTCTTTGGTTCACAAGGACAACAACGAACAACCGCACTATCCCTAAAATTGGCTGAAATTGAATTGATATACTCAGAGGTTAAGGAATATCCAATTCTTTTACTAGATGATGTGTTATCAGAATTAGATGATTATCGTCAATCGCATCTGCTAAATACAATTCAAGGAAAAGTACAAACCTTTGTGACAACGACGAGTGTCGAGGGAATTGAACACGAAACATTGAAAGAAGCGAAAACAATTCATGTAACGAACGGCACGGTAGATTGTGAAATAGACAGAAAATAATTTCTGTTTAAATGGAAAAGTAGGTGATCTTTGTGTCAATGGAACAAAAGCAAATGCAGGAAAATGCATATGATGAAAGTCAGATTCAGGTGTTAGAAGGACTGGAGGCAGTTCGAAAGCGTCCTGGTATGTATATTGGTTCTACAAGTGGAAAAGGTCTTCATCACCTCGTGTGGGAAATTGTTGATAACAGTATTGATGAAGCTTTAGCAGGATATTGTGATGAAATTAATGTCAGTATTGAAGAAGATAATAGTATTGTTGTAACAGATGATGGTCGTGGTATCCCTGTTGGTATACAAGAAAAAATGGGACGTCCTGCTGTAGAAGTTATTATGACGGTACTCCATGCCGGTGGTAAATTTGGCGGTGGTGGTTATAAAGTTTCTGGTGGTTTGCATGGTGTAGGTGCATCTGTTGTAAATGCTTTATCAACAGAATTAGAGGTATTTGTACATCGAGATGGAAAAATACACTATCAAAAATATGAACGCGGGGTCCCGGCTGCGGATTTAAAAGTAATAGGTGAAACTGATCGTACAGGAACGATCACACGCTTTAAGCCAGATTCAGAAATTTTTACAGAGACGACAGAATACGAATTTGATACATTAGCGACTCGTATGCGTGAGTTGGCATTTTTAAATCGTAATATTAAATTAACAATTGAAGATAAGCGTGAACATAAGCAAAAGAAAGAATTCCATTATGAAGGTGGAATTAAATCATATGTTGAACATTTAAATCGTTCAAAACAACCGATTCATGAAGAACCTGTATATGTTGACGGTTCAAAAGATGGGATTCAGGTTGAGGTTGCTCTTCAATATAACGAAGGCTATACAAATCATATTTATTCATTTACAAATAATATTCATACGTATGAAGGCGGTACACATGAGGTAGGTTTTAAGACTGCTCTAACACGTGTAATTAACGATTATGGTCGTAAAAATAATATTTTAAAAGATGCGGATAGTAATTTAACTGGTGAAGATGTTCGTGAAGGCTTAACAGCAATCGTGTCAATTAAGCATCCAAATCCACAATTTGAAGGACAAACAAAGACGAAACTTGGAAATAGTGAAGCGAGAACGATTACAGAGTCTGTATTCTCAGAGGCGTTTGAAAAGTTCTTACTAGAAAACCCTAATGTTGCACGTAAAATTATAGATAAAGGGACTATGGCAGCGCGTGCACGTGTAGCGGCTAAAAAGGCTCGTGAACTAACGCGCCGAAAGAGTGCTCTAGAAGTTTCAAGTTTACCAGGGAAGCTAGCTGATTGTTCTTCTAAAGATCCAGCAATTAGCGAAATTTATATCGTGGAGGGTGACTCTGCGGGCGGATCTGCAAAACAAGGACGCGATCGTCATTTTCAAGCGATTTTACCACTGAAGGGTAAAATTATTAACGTTGAAAAGGCACGTTTAGATAAGATTTTATCAAACGATGAAGTTCGTACAATTATTACAGCAATTGGTACAAATATTGGTGGGGATTTTGCTATTGAAAAAGCTCGCTATCATAAAGTTATTATTATGACAGATGCCGATGTTGATGGTGCACATATTCGTACCCTATTATTAACGTTCTTCTATCGTTATATGCGTCAAATCATTGAGTGTGGATATATATATATCGCACAGCCACCGTTGTTTAAAGTACAACAAGGTAAAAAAATTCAATATGCTTATAACAATAAAGAACTTGAAAAAATACTAGCTGAATTACCAGCTCAACCTAAGCCCGGGATTCAGCGTTATAAAGGTCTAGGGGAAATGAATCCAACTCAGCTGTGGGAGACGACAATGGACCCAGAAGTACGTTCGTTACTTCAAGTTTCCCTTCAAGATGCAATTGAAGCGGATGAAACATTTGAAATTTTGATGGGTGATAAAGTAGAGCCGCGTCGTAACTTTATCCAAGAAAATGCAAAATACGTGAAAAACCTTGATATTTAAGTGAGTAATGACAGGAATCTAAGTATTCCTGTCTTCTACATATAAATCAATGTATGTGTAACGGAAATGTAAGAGGAGGTGCTCGTTGATGTCAGACAATCAACAACAAGCACGAATTCGAGAAATTAATATTAGTCATGAAATGCGTACCTCATTTTTAGATTACGCAATGAGTGTTATCGTGTCTCGTGCATTACCAGATGTTCGTGATGGATTAAAACCAGTTCATCGTAGGGTTTTATATGCGATGAATGATTTAGGAATTACAGCTGATAAAGCATATAAGAAGTCGGCGCGTATTGTCGGCGAAGTAATTGGTAAGTATCACCCGCACGGTGATTCAGCTGTTTATGAAACAATGGTACGTATGGCACAAGATTTTAGTCAACGTTACATGCTTGTTGATGGACATGGTAATTTCGGTTCTGTTGATGGAGATTCAGCGGCAGCAATGCGTTATACAGAAGCAAGAATGTCTAAGATTTCTATGGAATTAATACGCGATATTACAAAGAATACAATTGATTATCAAGATAACTACGATGGTTCTGAAAGAGAGCCAGTTGTATTACCAGCGCGTTTCCCTAACTTATTAGTCAATGGTACGACGGGTATTGCGGTTGGTATGGCAACAAACATTCCACCGCATCAACTTGGAGAAGTAATTGATGGTGTGTTGGCATTAAGTCATAACCCTGATATCACTATCGCGGAATTAATGGAATATATTCCTGGGCCAGACTTCCCAACTTCAGGTTTAATCTTAGGGCGAAGTGGAATTCGAAGAGCTTACGAAACAGGTCGCGGTTCTATTATACTTCGTGCTAAAGTTGAAATTGAAGAGAAAGCAAATGGTAAACAAACTATTATCGTAACAGAACTACCTTATCAAGTTAATAAGGCGCGATTAATTGAAAAGATCGCAGAACTAGTTCGTGATAAGAAAATTGAAGGTATTACAGATTTACGTGATGAATCAGATCGAAATGGTATGCGTATTGTTATGGAAGTACGTCGTGATGCCAATGCCAATGTACTATTAAATAATCTATATAAACATACAGCACTCCAAACAAGCTTCGGTATTAATATGTTGTCTCTTGTAAATGGAGAGCCACAAGTCTTAAATTTAAAACAAAATCTATATTATTATTTAGAGCATCAAAAGGTAGTGATTCGTAGACGTACTGCTTATGAATTAGAGAAAGCAGAAGCGCGTGCTCATATTTTAGAAGGCTTACGAATTGCTTTAGATCATCTTGATGAAGTTATTACTTTAATCCGTAGTTCAAAAACAGCTGATATTGCAAAACAAGGTTTAATGGAACGTTTCGGCTTAAGTGAGAAACAAGCGCAAGCGATTTTAGATATGCGTTTGCAACGTTTAAC
>NZ_JBBOPN010000001.1:12500-27500 GCF_038003645.1 Bacillus sp. FSL E2-0195
CCGACACAGGTAGGCGAGGAGAGAATCCTAAGGTGTGCGAGAGAACTCTGGTTAAGGAACTCGGCAAAATGACCCCGTAACTTCGGGAGAAGGGGTGCTTTCTTAACGGAAAGCCGCAGTGAATAGGCCCAAGCGACTGTTTAGCAAAAACACAGGTCTCTGCGAAGCCGTAAGGCGAAGTATAGGGGCTGACACCTGCCCGGTGCTGGAAGGTTAAGGAGAGGGGTTAGCGTAAGCGAAGCTCTGAACTGAAGCCCCAGTAAACGGCGGCCGTAACTATAACGGTCCTAAGGTAGCGAAATTCCTTGTCGGGTAAGTTCCGACCCGCACGAAAGGTGTAACGATTTGGGCACTGTCTCAACCAGAGACTCGGTGAAATTATAGTACCTGTGAAGATGCAGGTTACCCGCGACAGGACGGAAAGACCCCGTGGAGCTTTACTGTAGCCTGATATTGAATTTTGGTACAGTTTGTACAGGATAGGCGGGAGCCATTGAAACCGGAGCGCTAGCTTCGGTGGAGGCGCTGGTGGGATACCGCCCTGACTGTATTGAAATTCTAACCTACGGGTCTTATCGACCCGGGAGACAGTGTCAGGTGGGCAGTTTGACTGGGGCGGTCGCCTCCTAAAGTGTAACGGAGGCGCCCAAAGGTTCCCTCAGAATGGTTGGAAATCATTCGTAGAGTGCAAAGGCATAAGGGAGCTTGACTGCGAGACCTACAAGTCGAGCAGGGACGAAAGTCGGGCTTAGTGATCCGGTGGTTCCGCATGGAAGGGCCATCGCTCAACGGATAAAAGCTACCCCGGGGATAACAGGCTTATCTCCCCCAAGAGTCCACATCGACGGGGAGGTTTGGCACCTCGATGTCGGCTCATCGCATCCTGGGGCTGTAGTCGGTCCCAAGGGTTGGGCTGTTCGCCCATTAAAGCGGTACGCGAGCTGGGTTCAGAACGTCGTGAGACAGTTCGGTCCCTATCCGTCGTGGGCGCAGGAAATTTGAGAGGAGCTGTCCTTAGTACGAGAGGACCGGGATGGACGCACCGCTGGTGTACCAGTTGTTCTGCCAAGGGCATAGCTGGGTAGCTATGTGCGGAAGGGATAAGTGCTGAAAGCATCTAAGCATGAAGCCCCCCTCAAGATGAGATTTCCCATAGCGTAAGCTAGTAAGATCCCTGAAAGATGATCAGGTTGATAGGTTCGAGGTGGAAGCATGGTGACATGTGGAGCTGACGAATACTAATAGATCGAGGACTTAACCATATAATATGAAGCAAATGTTATCTAGTTTTGAAGGAATATACCTTCATAGTTTGGTGATGATGGCAGAGAGGTCACACCCGTTCCCATACCGAACACGGAAGTTAAGCTCTCTAGCGCCGATGGTAGTTGGGACCTTGTCCCTGTGAGAGTAGGACGTCGCCAAGCAAGCTAAAAACACAAGTCTTTTGACTTGTGTTTTTTTTATTTCCCATGAAATAGGTTGGATTCCGTTAATAAAAATGCTGAAATATAGTAAGGGATTTTTTGAGCAGAAATATTGAGAAACTGATAAATAAATGGATAATCTTCAGATCCATAGCTTCCAAGTAAGTCATACCACCAATCTGTTTCATACCTCGAAATCATGCTTAAATTATAGAGCAATAAATAATGAACAAGGAGCTCAGGCAACACTGGCTTAGAGTTTCTAGGGTCGTTCGTAAGTGGTAAATAATAAGTGTCAGCAAGATACTCGTAGTATAAAGGTGTGCTATACATAGGATTCCATGATTGAATAGGTGCTGAAAAAAACACATTTAATTCATTATTTTTCTCAGGTACGTGTTGTATTGATAAATGCTTACAAGCTGTTTCGATGTAACGAGAAAATCTCTCTTTAGTCATATGTAGTCGATCTAGTATGTTGACTGAAAAGGAGAGCTCATTTTTATTTGTTGAATCGATTTTATATAATGTTGTTCCTTTTTGACTATAGCGAAATAAATGTTGTAACTCAGGGATTTTTCCCATTAGCTCTAACATATTAAACTTTTCTGTTTCCAAGTGTTTCATGTGAAACAGTTGTTCTGCAGCGTGAGTAAATAGTCCGTTTTTCTGTATTTTCACCTCATCTTCTAAAAATTGATATCCTTGTTTTTTTCGTTTACGGGTTGTCACTCCATGTGCTAAAACGGTTGTTGATTCTGGATAGTTTGGATTAATAGTTAATAAACAAGCTTTAAAAAGTTGCCCCATTCCATAAAATAACAGCATTGGTTGAATGGAAAATGGTGCTGTTTTATATAATTCATAATAATTTTTACCGTGTTCTAAGTAATAAATAAATGGATAACAATTTTCAAAACTTTTTTTTTCGGCATCCTGAATCGAGGATTTTTCATAACAACGGGCAAGATAACGTTGTACATTTTGAGATGAAAAGAAGAAACTTAATTGCTGCCAAGTACAATGTGTTTGATGCATATATTACGCTCCTTTTATTGTCTAAAAATTCTAACATATATATACGTCCTTGACAGTATTTTAACCAATTGATAAGCTACTAATAATAATTTCTGGTATCATGGGGGGAACAATTATGTGGGAATCTAAATTTGTTAAAGAAGGTTTGACTTTTGATGATGTATTACTTGTACCAGCGAGGTCAGATATATTACCAAGAGAAGTAAGTGTTAAAACAGTTTTATCTGAAAGCTTACAGTTAAACATCCCGTTAATTAGTGCAGGAATGGATACAGTAACAGAAGCTGACATGGCTATTGCAATGGCTCGCCAAGGCGGTTTAGGAATTATTCATAAGAATATGTCTATTGAACAACAGGCAGAGCAAGTTGATAAAGTAAAGCGCTCTGAAAGCGGCGTTATTTCAGATCCTTTCTTCTTAACTCCAGAACATCAAGTATATGATGCAGAACATCTTATGGGAAAATATCGTATCTCAGGTGTACCAGTTGTAAATAATTTAGATGAGCGAAAATTAGTTGGTATTATTACAAACCGTGATATGCGTTTCATCCAAGACTACTCAATCAAAATTTCTGACGTAATGACAAAAGAACAGTTAATTACAGCTCCAGTTGGTACTACACTGGAAGAAGCTGAAAAGATCCTACAAAAGTATAAAATTGAAAAGCTCCCTCTTGTTGATAATAACGGTGTATTACAAGGGCTTATTACAATAAAAGATATTGAAAAAGTAATTGAATTCCCAAACTCTGCTAAAGATAAGCAAGGACGCTTATTAGTTGGAGCAGCTGTTGGTGTAACGGCTGATGCTATGCTTCGTATCGATGCATTAGTAAAAGCTAGCGTAGATGCAATTGTACTTGATACAGCTCATGGGCATTCTAAAGGTGTTATTGAAAAGGTAAAAGAAGTTCGTGCGAAATATCCAGCACTAAATATTATCGCTGGAAATGTTGCTACAGCTGAAGCAACGAAAGCATTAATTGAGGCTGGTGCAAACGTAGTTAAAGTTGGTATTGGACCAGGTTCTATTTGTACAACGCGTGTTGTAGCTGGTGTTGGTGTACCACAATTAACAGCAGTTTATGATTGTGCAACAGAAGCTCGTAAACACGGTATTCCAGTTATTGCTGATGGCGGTGTTAAGTACTCTGGTGATATGGTTAAAGCTTTAGCAGCAGGAGCACACGTTGTTATGCTAGGTAGTATGTTTGCTGGCGTTGCTGAAAGCCCTGGAGAAACTGAAATTTACCAAGGTCGCCAATTTAAAGTATATCGTGGTATGGGTTCTGTGGGAGCGATGGAAAAAGGAAGTAAAGATCGTTACTTCCAAGAAGGAAACAAAAAACTTGTTCCTGAAGGTATTGAAGGACGCGTACCATATAAAGGACCTTTAGCAGATACAGTTCATCAATTAGTTGGTGGATTACGTGCAGGTATGGGATATTGCGGAGCGCAGAATTTAGAATTCTTACGTGAGAATGCACAGTTCATTCGTATGTCAGGTGCAGGTTTACGTGAAAGCCATCCTCATCACGTACAGATTACAAAAGAGGCTCCAAACTACTCATTATAATGTCTTATATACAAATAGACAGAGATTTGATATCTCTGTCTATTTTTTTTTGATTATGTTAGAATAACGGTTATGTGAGTACATAGATATTGGGGGTAGCAAAAGTGAAAGGTATGTTTTGCAAAAGATTCATTGCGTTGGTAACAGTGCTTACAATAGCTTGTAGCATGCTTGTACCATATAGCAATGCATCAGCAGAAACAGGAGCCGCTTTAAACATTGAAGCAGGTGCGGCAATTTTAGTAGAAGCGAATTCTGGGAAGATTTTATATCAAAAAAATGCAGATGAGTTATTATCAATTGCTAGTATGACAAAAATGATGAGTGAATACCTAGTGAACGAGGCTATTGCGAAAGGGAAACTAAAATGGGATCAAAAAGTTAAGGTTTCCGAATATGCGTATAACATTTCGCAAGATCGTTCATTATCGAACGTGCCTCTACGAAATGGTGAATCTTATACAGTAAAAGAGCTATACGAAGCAATGGCAATTTATTCTGCTAATGGTGCAACGATAGCGTTAGCTGAAGCAGTTGCTGGAAAAGAAGTAGACTTTGTAAAAATGATGAATGATAAATCGAAAGAGTTAGGATTAAAAAATTATAAGTTTGTAAATTCTACGGGCTTAACGAACAAAGATTTAAAAGGACACCATCCTGAAGGGACAACTCCAGATGAAGAAAATAAAATGTCTGCGAGAGATGTAGCAATTTTAGCACAACGTCTTATTCAAGATTTCCCTAAAACATTAGACATAGCAAAAATTTCAAAAAAAGTATTCCGTGAAGGTACTCCGGATCGGATCGAAATGCCTAACTGGAACTGGATGTTAAAAGGGTTAATTAAGGAATACGAAGGCGTAGATGGTCTGAAAACAGGATCAACTCCAGAAGCAGGAGATTGTTTCACTGGTACGATTGAAAGAAATGGTATGCGTTTCATTTCTGTAGTTATTAAAACAAAATCTCACACGGCAAGATTTGATGAGACAAAGAAATTATATGATTATGGCTTTGCTAACTTTGAAATGAAGAAAATGTATGAAAAAGGTTCTTCGGTTAAAGGAAAAGAAACAGTAAGAGTTGAAAATGCGAAAGATAAAGATGTAGCAGTTCAAACGAAGCAAGCTGTTTCACTTCCGGTGCCAAAGGGAAGTAAAGACGTTTATAAAACAGAATTTAAAGAAGGAAATAAGGGACAAGAGGCACCTATGAAAAAGGGAGTTACACTTGGCCAAATGGTTGTAACGTCTAAAGATAGTAATGATCCTGGATTTTTATCAGGAAAATCATTACAAGTAGACCTTATAACAAAATCTGAAGTAGAAGAGGCAGGCTGGTTCACACGTTCTATGCGCGGAATTGGTTCTTTCTTTAGTGGTATGTGGAATAGTGCTGTTGATACAGTAAAAGGTTGGTTTTAAAAGCTCCTCATTGTAGGAGCTTTTTCTTATTCCTATTTTTCATACCGACTTTATGAAAAAGTAGTGGACAAGCATCAGATAGTTAGTGGTAGAATGTAAGAGTATTCTTAATTTTCTTCTTTAACGGGGGAAAGCAATTCACCTAGGGGGGTTTTTGTACATGACAAATGTAACAGGGACAGAACGTGTAAAACGTGGAATGGCAGAAATGCAAAAAGGCGGCGTTATTATGGACGTAGTTAACGCCGAGCAAGCAAGGATTGCAGAAGAGGCAGGTGCAGTTGCTGTTATGGCATTAGAGCGTGTACCTGCAGATATTCGTGCAGCAGGTGGCGTTTCTCGTATGGCAGATCCAACAATTGTTGAAGAAGTTATGGGTGCTGTATCAATTCCGGTTATGGCAAAATGTCGTATCGGTCACCTTGTAGAAGCACGTGTATTAGAATCATTAGGGGTAGACTATATCGATGAGAGTGAAGTATTGACTCCTGCTGATGAAGTATACCATTTAAATAAACGTGATTACACAGTTCCGTTTGTATGTGGTTGCCGCGATATCGGAGAAGCTGCACGTCGTATTGCAGAAGGTGCAGCTATGCTTCGTACAAAAGGTGAACCTGGAACAGGAAACATTGTAGAGGCAGTGCGTCATATGCGCCAAGTCAATGCAGAAATCCGTCAAGTTGCAAGTCTACGTGAAGATGAGTTAATGACATATGCAAAAAATACTGGTGCTCCTTATGAAGTACTACTTGAAATTAAACGCCTTGGTCGCCTGCCAGTTGTAAACTTTGCAGCAGGTGGTGTAGCAACACCAGCAGATGCAGCGTTAATGATGCAACTTGGTGCTGATGGTGTATTTGTTGGATCTGGTATCTTCAAATCAGAGAACCCAGAGAAATTTGCACGTGCAATCGTTGAAGCAACGACTCATTATGAAGATTACGAACTAATTGCAAGCCTTTCTAAAGGATTAGGTAATGCAATGAAAGGTATCGAAATTTCAACGTTATTACCAGAACAACGCATGCAAGAGCGTGGATGGTAATTAAAGGAGATCTTTAAAATGGTGAAAATCGGTGTACTAGGCCTTCAAGGTGCAGTTCGTGAGCATGTAAAATCAGTTGAGGCAAGTGGTGCAGAAGCTGTTGTTGTAAAGCGTGTAGAGCAACTTGAAGAGATTGATGGTCTTATTTTACCAGGCGGTGAAAGTACAACAATGCGCCGTCTTATTGATAAGTATGCTTTCATGGAGCCTCTTCGTACATTTGCGAAGTCTGGTAAACCAATGTTTGGTACATGTGCAGGAATGATTCTTCTTGCGAAAACACTTATTGGCTATGAAGAAGCACATATTGGTGCTATGGATATTACGGTTGAGCGCAATGCGTTCGGACGCCAAAAAGATAGTTTTGAAGCTGCACTTTCAATGAAAGGTGTGGGAGAAGACTTTGTTGGTGTATTTATCCGTGCTCCGTATGTTGTAAATGTAGCTGATGATGTTGAAGTACTTTCTACGCATGGCGAGCGAATGGTAGCGGTAAGGCAAGGGCCGTTTTTAGCTGCTTCTTTCCATCCGGAATTAACGGATGATCATCGTGTAACAGCATACTTTGTAGAAATGGTAAAAGAAGCGAAAATGAAAAAAGTTGTATAAGTAACTTGCAACTTGTATAAGATTATAGTAAATTGATGATAACAATTTTATAAAATAAGCGTGTTGATAGGAAGTAGTAACAAATGTTGTTTCTTATAGAGAGTCGATGGTTGGTGGAAATCGATAGAAACAGTTTGTGAATCCATCCTGGAATGGAATGTGGAATATCTTTTGATTAGTAAACATTCCCGGTGAAGAGCCGTTATTTCTACTTGAGAGGAAAGCGGTAATGCTTTCAACTAGGGTGGCAACGCGGGTTAACTCCCGTCCCTTTGTATAGGGACGGGAGTTTTTTGTGTTTTATAAAATAAAAGGAGGAGTATATAATGCTTGATATTAAATTTTTACGTACGAATTTTGAAGAAGTAAAAGCAAAATTACAGCATAGAGGCGAAGATTTAACGGATTTTGGTCGCTTTGAAGAACTTGATACGAGAAGAAGAGAGCTACTTGTTCAAACAGAAGAATTAAAAAGTAAACGTAACGAAGTATCTCAACAAATTTCAGTATTAAAGCGTGAAAAGAAAGATGCGGAAGCTCTAATTCTAGAAATGCGTGAAGTTGGGGAAAAAGTAAAAGATCTTGATAATGAGCTTCGTACAGTTGAAGAAGATTTAGAAAGATTAATGCTATCTATCCCAAATATCCCTCATGAATCTGCTCCAATAGGTGAAACAGAGGATGATAACGTAGTAGCACGTACTTGGGGAGAAGTGAAAGAATTTACTTATGAGCCAAAACCACATTGGGACCTTGCTACTGATTTAGGGATTTTAGATTTTGAACGTGCTGGGAAAGTAACAGGAAGCCGATTTGTATTTTACAAAGGTGCTGGTGCAAGATTAGAACGTGCTTTGATTAGCTTTATGCTTGACCTTCATACTGATGAGCATGGATATGAGGAAGTATTGCCTCCTTATATGGTAAACCGTGCAAGTATGACAGGAACAGGACAACTTCCGAAGTTTGAAGAAGATGCATTCCGTATTGAAAGTGAAGATTATTTCCTAGTCCCAACAGCTGAAGTACCTGTAACGAATATGCATCGTGATGAGATTGTGAGTAAAGAGCAATTGCCGATACGATATGCTGCGTTTAGCTCATGCTTCCGTTCTGAAGCAGGTTCAGCTGGTCGTGATACACGTGGTTTAATTCGCCAACATCAATTTAATAAAGTTGAACTTGTGAAGTTCGTGAAACCAGAAGATTCTTACGAAGAGTTAGAAAAATTAACAAATGATGCAGAGCGCGTGTTACAATTATTAGAGTTGCCATATCGCGTTATGAGCATGTGTACAGGAGATTTAGGATTTACAGCAGCGAAGAAATACGATATTGAAGTATGGATTCCAAGCTATGGTACATATCGTGAAATTTCTTCTTGTAGTAATTTTGAGGCATTCCAAGCGAGACGCGCGAATATCCGTTTCCGTCGTGAGCCAAATGGTAAACCGGAACATGTTCATACACTAAATGGATCTGGTCTTGCAATTGGACGTACAGTGGCAGCTATTTTAGAGAACTACCAACAAGAAGATGGTACAATTATAATTCCAGAAGTTCTTCGCCCTTATATGGGAGGAAAAACAGTTATTAAATAAGTTAAAACATTCATCGGTATGAGTGATTGGTAATTATGGACGTTGTCAGCAGTGTCATAAAGGAGAGGGGAAGTAAAATTCCCCTTTCCTCATAATTTATTATAGTAGGGTTGACTAACTGTTTTTCTTTTGATATTATATTTGATGTCAATACGGAGGTATACCCAAGTCTGGCTGAAGGGATCGGTCTTGAAAACCGACAGGCGGCGAGAGTCGCGCGGGGGTTCGAATCCCTCTACCTCCTCCAGATATAATTGACAACAGCGCATATAAGTGGAGATTGGAGAACTCGTTACCAACACGTAACGAGTTTTTATTTTAAAACCAATCATAAAGTATGATGTAAGGATATAGTGTCCTTATTACACACTCATATTCCGATGATTATCTTCATAGATATGAAAGGAGTTAACATGGATCTTATTATACAAACGTTTCCTTTAGATGGAAAAACTTTATATTATGTACAATGTCCTGTCTGTAAGAACAATAGAATTTTAAACAGTGGTGCAAATGTGTCGCGCATTATAAGTGATGATACATTCCGTAAACTTTGTGGTTGCACTTGTGATGTAAAACAGGTTGCAAAAAAAGTAGAGGTACCAAAAGAAGCTGAAAAACCAGCTGTGCAAAAAGAAGTAACTCCAAAACGTACAGGGAAATTACTAACAGCAGTAATTAATGGGAAAGAATTGACTGTTAAAGAGATTGCTGAAACATATGATATTAGTACGAGTACTGTTCGTCAGCGTATTAATGCTGGAAAGCCAGAGAGTGAAATTATTGCTCCGACAAAAAAGAAAAAGTAATTTCATAGGAAAACCCGTGCATATGCACGGGTTTTTTATTTTACAAGTTTACGTGTTTGTTTTAAAAAATGTCCAATTTTTTTAATGATTGGTTCGATTGAATCGCCATCTTTTAAAATATCGTATTCATTAATGTTTAATCGTAAAACAGGGCATGAATTAAAGTTATTAATCCAGTTATCGTAACGTCCATGCATCTCTTTCCAATATTCAATTGGTGTTTGCTGCTCCATGGGACGTCCTCGTTCTTGAATACGATCGACAATATCATCAAAAGAACCTTCTAGGTAAATTAATAAGTCTGGATGAGGGAAGTAAGGAGTCATGACCATAGCATCAAATAACCCTTTGTATGTCTCATAATCAGTTTCAGTCATTGTACCCTTTTCGTAATGCATTTTTGCGAAAATACCAGTGTCCTCATAGATAGAACGGTCTTGAACAAAACCGCCACCATATTCGAAAATTCTTTTTTGTTCTTTAAATCGTTCTGCTAAAAAGTACACTTGTAAGTGAAAGCTCCAGCGTGTGAAATCAGCATAGAACTTGCCCAAATATGGGTTGGAATCTACTTTTTCAAAAGATGTACGATAACCTAAAGCGTTAGCCAATGCAGTTGTCATAGTTGATTTACCGACACCTACTGTTCCAGCAATAGTGATAACTGCATCATTTGGTATATCATATTTTTGCCTTAAATTCATTGTTATTTCGACTCCTTCAAGAGAGTATTTTGAAGAGCTGATAAGATGACATTTAAATCATCAGGATTTCTTACAAAATCCATATCGTCTCCATTAAATTTCAATACTGGAATATCTGGATGGTCCTTTTTGAAAGCATCCATTGCTGTTTCGTAATCTTTTGTAAGCTGTAGCAAGTAATTTGGATCCATATTTTTTTCGAATTCTCTTCCGCGCATGGCAATTCGTTTTTGTAATGTTTCTAGGCTCGCTGTTAAATAAACGATGACATTTGGCACAGGCATATCTTGCGTAAGAATGCGATAAATTTGCATGTACTTGTCATATTGAGAATCTTTTAATGTACGGGATGCAAAAATTAAATTTTTAAATATATGATAATCTGCTACTACAGGCTTTCTTTGATTCAAATACTTTATGTTAATATCCTCTAGTTGTTTGTATCTATTACAAAGAAAGAACATCTCTGTTTGAAAACTCCATTCGTCGATGTCTTCGTAGAATTTTCCTAAAAAAGGATTTTCATCAACAATCTCTTTTAGTAAGTGGAGTTGCATGTGAGTTGAAAGTTCCTTCGCAAGTGAAGTTTTTCCAACACCAATTGGTCCTTCAACCGTGATAAATGGTACTCCGGTCACGCTGTTTCCTCCTTTCAATCAGTGATTTACCGTGACTACTAAAAACACAAAACAGAATTATTGTAGCACAAGAGGGGAGCGAGCGGACTAATTTGATATAAAAAGTTAGAAAATAGATATGTATTAATTAAATTTTATTTGGGATGACGGTACAATATTTGCCTTTAATGTGGCTTCCATTATTTTTAAAGCATGTTCATTATCTTGCTCGTTATTAGAAGCGATGCAATCCCGTGGTACATAAAGTGTATAATTTCTCATATGGGCATCATTAGCTGTAAAAAGGATGCATATGTTCCCGGCAATTCCTGTTAAAATGAGATTTTCTATTTTTAAATAACCTAATAAAGAATTCAAAGGTGTTTCATAAAAAGCAGAGTAATGTGGTTTAATAAAAATGTAATCGTCAGTATGCGGAGCAATGGCCTCGATAATATTTTTACTATACTCATTTGTACAATGGGTGATAAGTTGATCAATATCAGATCTCCAAAGTTGATAGTGATCATTGACATAAATTATTGGATAGCCCAACGATTTCATGGTGTCCTTTAATTGTAAAATGGGGTTCTTTATAATTTCACATTTCTGTGCCAGGATGGGTCCGTGGGAGAATTGAAAATCATTAATCATATCGATAATGAGTAAGGCGGTATTTTTCATATGTAATTCCCTCTCTTTTTTCTTTAGGTTGGATTGAATTTGTAAAAGTTATCCCACCTGCAAGAAATGAAAAAGTGTATTTTATTTTTGGTGAAAGGACTATATTATGGAGCGAGATATATATTTTATGCAGTTAGCAATAGAGGAAGCGAAGAAGGCGGAGGCGATACAAGAGGTACCAATTGGTGCTGTAATTGTGCTAGATGGTGAAGTGATTAGTGTCGCACATAACTTAAGAGAAACTGAACAGAGATCAATAGCTCACGCCGAACTCTTAGCTATTGATGAAGCTTGCAAAAAATTAGGGACATGGCGTTTAGAAGATGCAACGTTATATGTAACATTAGAACCTTGCCCAATGTGTGCAGGGGGAATTGTTTTATCGCGTATAAAACGGGTTGTATATGGTGCGAGCGATCCGAAAGGTGGATGTGCAGGTACGTTGATGAATCTTTTAACTGATGAGCGTTTTAATCATCAGTGTGAAGTAGTGCCTGGTGTACTTGAAGAAGAATGTGGTACGTTGTTAACGATTTTTTTTAGGGAGCTTCGTAAGAAAAGAAAAGAAGTGAAAAAACTAGAGAAAAGTAATGGTAACTAACGTATTTGCATTTTGTAAAAAAACAAGTTATACTGATAATGCCTTATCCAAGGCAACCGAATATTGGTTTTAACTTTGCCGTGCTAAGCGGGGAGGTAGCGGTGCCCTATACTCGCAATCCGCTCTAGCGAGGCTGAATCCCTTCTCGAGGTTATGTTGCTGTAAGGTCTGCCTTAAGTAAGTGGTGTTGACGTTTGGGTCCTGCGCAACGGGACCCCGTGAACCTTGTCAGGTCCGGAAGGAAGCAGCAATAAGCGGGTTTTCTCGTGTGCCGCAGGAGTGCCTGAACCGAGCTAACTGCTTGAGTAACGCTTATGGTACGTAATCGACAGAAGGTGCACGGCAGTTATATATGTATACAAAACTCACCTTTATATAAAGGTGAGTTTTTTGTATGGAAAATAACTTTTGGAATCTATAAACAGAATGGGTTATAATAAATAAGATAATAACCTTTGAGGGAGGCCGTATTTTCGTGTCATACCAAGCGTTATACCGAACATGGAGACCGCAAAAATTCGAAGATGTAGTCGGTCAAAAGCACGTGACAAAAACGTTGCAAAATGCCCTTCTTCAAGAGAAAGCTTCACATGCTTATTTGTTTTCGGGTCCGAGGGGAACAGGGAAAACGACAATTGCAAAAGTATTTGCAAAGGCAATTAACTGTGAACACGCCCCGGTAGCTGAACCTTGTAATGAATGTCCTTCTTGTTTAGGAATTACACAAGGGTCTATTTCAGATGTATTAGAAATTGATGCGGCTTCAAATAACGGTGTAGATGAAATTCGAGATATAAGAGATAAAGTAAAATATGCTCCAAGTGCTGTAGGATATAAAGTATACATTATTGATGAAGTTCACATGCTTTCTATGGGTGCCTTTAATGCGCTTTTGAAAACTTTAGAAGAGCCGCCAGGACATGTTATTTTTATTCTGGCGACAACAGAACCGCATAAAATTCCAGCTACAATTATTTCGCGTTGTCAGCGTTTTGAGTTTCGAAAGATATCAGTAAATGATATCGTTGAGAGATTATCGACGGTCGTGACAAATGAAGGTACGCAAGTAGAAGATGAAGCGTTACAAATCGTAGCGCGTGCCGCCGAAGGTGGTATGCGTGATGCGCTCAGTCTTATTGATCAAGCTATTTCTTATAGTGATGAAACGGTGACGAGTGAAGATGTTTTAGCTGTAACAGGATCTGTATCTCAGCGATATTTGGGTGACCTGGTAGAATGTATACGTGAAAATGATGTATCAAGAGCGTTACGTATTATAGATGAGATGATGAGTAAAGGGAAAGATCCAGTTCGCTTTATGGAGGATTTCATTTACTACTATCGTGATATGCTTTTATATCAAACTTCACCACAATTAGAACATATGTTGGAACGGGTAATTGTAGATGATCAATTCCGTACGTTAAGTGAAGAAATGCAACCGGAAGTAATCTATGAAATTATTCATACCCTTAGTAAGGGACAACAGGAGATGAAGTGGACAAACCATCCAAGAATATTCTTGGAAGTTGTTATGGTGCAACTGTGTCAGCAGTTTATGATGCAAGCAAACGGCGTAGATCGTTTACAAGCGATTATGAATAGGATGCAGCAGTTGGAGAAAGAGTTAGAGCAAGTTAAAAAGAATGGCGTGCCAGCTGGTGTGCAGCAGGAAGTAAGAGAGACGCGGGCAACACCAAAACCGGTACGAACAGGGAGTATGAAAATTCCTGTTGGACGTGTGAATGAAGTGTTAAAGCAAGCGAAGCGTCAAGATTTAGAACAGTTAAAAGCTGTATGGGGCGAATTATTAGGAAGGCTCAAGTCACATAACAAAGTAGCATTTGCTGTTTTATTAGAAAATAGTGAACCAGTTGCGGCTTCGGATGATACCTATGTGTTAGCATTTCAATATGAGATTCATTGTAAAATGGCTAGTGAAAATCGAGAAGCGATGGATACATTGGAACAAACTCTTTTTGAATTGTTAAGTAAAAGGTTAAATATGATTGCTATCCCAAAAAGTGAATGGGGTAAAATTCGTGAAGACTTTTTACAACGCGAAGGCGGGGATTCTGAAGAAAGCCCAGAACAAAAAGAAGATCCTCTTATAGAAGAGGCTGTAAAATTAGTAGGGCAAGAACTTATTGAAATAAAAGAGTAATAATAATGAGGAGGAATTAATTATGATGCGTGGCGGAATGGGAAATATGAATAATATGATGAAACAAATGCAAAAGATGCAAAAAGACATGGCGAAGGCGCAAGAAGAGCTTGGCGAAAAAACAGTTGAAGGTACAGCTGGCGGCGGAATGGTTACTGTTATTGCAAATGGTCATAAGCAAGTTCTTGAAGTGAAAATTAAAGAAGAAGTTGTAGATCCAGAAGATATCGAAATGTTACAAGACTTAGTATTAGCTGCAACGAATGATGCACTTAAAAAGGTTGATGAACTTTCAAACTCTACAATGGGCAAATTTACAAAAGGCATGAACTTACCAGGTGGAATGTTCTAGGAGGATATTGATATATGCATTATCCAGAACCGATATCAAAATTAATCGATAGTTTTATGAAGTTGCCAGGAATCGGACCGAAAACAGCGGTTCGATTGGCATTCTTCGTGTTAGATATGAAAGAGGATGATGTACTAGGTTTTGCGAAAGCGCTTGTGAATGCAAAGCGAGATTTAGCGTATTGTTCTGTGTGCGGACATATCACTGACCGCGATCCTTGTTATATTTGTGACGATTCGCATAGGGATCAATCGGTTGTTTGTGTAGTACAAGAGCCGAAAGATGTAATTGCGATGGAAAAAATGAAAGAATATCAGGGTGTATATCATGTTTTGCGTGGTGC
>NZ_JBBOPN010000001.1:32500-80000 GCF_038003645.1 Bacillus sp. FSL E2-0195
CTGCGAAGCCGTAAGGCGAAGTATAGGGGCTGACACCTGCCCGGTGCTGGAAGGTTAAGGAGAGGGGTTAGCGTAAGCGAAGCTCTGAACTGAAGCCCCAGTAAACGGCGGCCGTAACTATAACGGTCCTAAGGTAGCGAAATTCCTTGTCGGGTAAGTTCCGACCCGCACGAAAGGTGTAACGATTTGGGCACTGTCTCAACCAGAGACTCGGTGAAATTATAGTACCTGTGAAGATGCAGGTTACCCGCGACAGGACGGAAAGACCCCGTGGAGCTTTACTGTAGCCTGATATTGAATTTTGGTACAGTTTGTACAGGATAGGCGGGAGCCATTGAAACCGGAGCGCTAGCTTCGGTGGAGGCGCTGGTGGGATACCGCCCTGACTGTATTGAAATTCTAACCTACGGGTCTTATCGACCCGGGAGACAGTGTCAGGTGGGCAGTTTGACTGGGGCGGTCGCCTCCTAAAGTGTAACGGAGGCGCCCAAAGGTTCCCTCAGAATGGTTGGAAATCATTCGTAGAGTGCAAAGGCATAAGGGAGCTTGACTGCGAGACCTACAAGTCGAGCAGGGACGAAAGTCGGGCTTAGTGATCCGGTGGTTCCGCATGGAAGGGCCATCGCTCAACGGATAAAAGCTACCCCGGGGATAACAGGCTTATCTCCCCCAAGAGTCCACATCGACGGGGAGGTTTGGCACCTCGATGTCGGCTCATCGCATCCTGGGGCTGTAGTCGGTCCCAAGGGTTGGGCTGTTCGCCCATTAAAGCGGTACGCGAGCTGGGTTCAGAACGTCGTGAGACAGTTCGGTCCCTATCCGTCGTGGGCGCAGGAAATTTGAGAGGAGCTGTCCTTAGTACGAGAGGACCGGGATGGACGCACCGCTGGTGTACCAGTTGTTCTGCCAAGGGCATAGCTGGGTAGCTATGTGCGGAAGGGATAAGTGCTGAAAGCATCTAAGCATGAAGCCCCCCTCAAGATGAGATTTCCCATAGCGTAAGCTAGTAAGATCCCTGAAAGATGATCAGGTTGATAGGTTCGAGGTGGAAGCATGGTGACATGTGGAGCTGACGAATACTAATAGATCGAGGACTTAACCATATAATATGAAGCAAATGTTATCTAGTTTTGAAGGAATATACCTTCATAGTTTGGTGATGATGGCAGAGAGGTCACACCCGTTCCCATACCGAACACGGAAGTTAAGCTCTCTAGCGCCGATGGTAGTTGGGACCTTGTCCCTGTGAGAGTAGGACGTCGCCAAGCAAGATAAAAACACAAGTCTTTTGACTTGTGTTTTTTTGTTTTTAAACAGTACATGAAAGAAGTAAAGGGAATACATAAGTAATACAAACACATTGCCCAAGAATAAATCATATTATATAAAAAATTGATGTATATTTTCCGGAAATTTGTTAAGGAATAGAGGTATATAATATGTTTATTTAAAAAGGGAGGAAAGATTATGAAATTACCAAGTGAAATTTGCATCGTTTGTGAGACAAAAAGAGGGGAAGGAATATATGTATATAATAATTTAATATGTTACGAGTGCGAAAGAAATCTGGTGAATACTGAGACAACTGACCCGAAGTATATACATTATTTAAAACAACTGCGAAAATTAGAAGTATCATATTTTTAAATAGGCATTATGCCTATTATTTTTTTTGCCCTAATATCTGTATAATAGATACAGAATGAATAATAAGGAAGAGATATATATGAATCAAAATCGTATGCCTTTATATGAGGCGCTAATGGAATTTAAAGAAAGGCGACTACTATCTTTTCATGTTCCGGGTCATAAGAATGGTTTAAACTTCCCTCAGAAAGCTTCAGGGGGGTTTAAGGACATATTATCAATTGATGTAACAGAGTTAACAGGATTAGATGATTTACATAGCCCGTTTGAATGTATAGATGAAGCACAGCAATTATTAGCTGAAGTATATGGCGTGCACAAAAGTTATTTTTTAATTAATGGTTCAACAGTTGGAAATTTAGCAATGATTTTGTCTTGCTGCGGCGAACATGATATTGTCCTCGTACAAAGAAATTGTCATAAATCGATCATTAATGGTTTGAAATTAGCAGGGGCTAATCCGGTCTTTTTAAATCCATGGATTGATGAAGTACATAACGTACCAGTAGGTGTTCATGATGAAATTATTAAGGAGGCAATTACAAAGTATCCAAATGCAAAAGCACTTATTTTAACACATCCTAATTACTATGGTATGGGAATTGATTTAGAGGCAAGTATCGCTTACGCACATGCACATAAAATTCCTGTTCTAGTAGATGAAGCCCATGGGGCGCATTTTTGTATAGGGGACCCCTTCCCGAAGTCAGCATTAGTTTATGGTGCGGATATTGTGGTTCATTCCGCACATAAAACATTACCTGCGATGACAATGGGATCTTATTTACATATAAATAGCCGTTTGGTGAGCGAAGAAAAAGTTTCATCCTATTTAAGTATGCTACAATCTAGTAGCCCATCGTATCCAATTATGGCTTCTCTTGATATAGCACGTTTTGCAATAGCTGTTATAAAGGAAGAAGGTCATGATGAAATCGTTGAGTTTTTACGCCGATTTAAAGAAGGATTGCGATCTATCCCACAAATAGCTATTTTACAATATCCATCGCAAGATGAATTAAAAGTTACGGTGCAAACTCGCTGTCAGTTATCGGGGTATGAATTACAGTCTGTATTTGAAAAAGTCGGTATATATACGGAAATGGCAGATCCATATAACGTCCTATTTATATTACCGTTACAAGTAAATGAGGGGTATATGAAAGCTATAGAGATCATTCGATTAGCTATGCAGCAATATAAGGTAAAAGACAAGACAGCATCAATTCGTTATACTTATAAAGGGGAGATTTCCCCTTTACCGTATACGTATAAACAATTAGAGAGATATGAAACGAAGTTAGTATCTATAGAAGAAGCCGTTGGTATGATAGCTGCAGAAATGGTGATTCCGTATCCACCTGGAATTCCATTGATCATGTATGGAGAGAGAATTACTCAAGAACATACAAAGCAAATTACTCATTTAGAGAAAACAGGGGCTCGTTTTCAAGGTAGTACGAAATATATGAACGTGTATGATATAGAAAGTAGGTTTTAGGATGAAGGGATTATTTGTAACAATTGAAGGGCCAGAAGGTTCGGGTAAAACAACATTAATTAAAAGTTTATTACCATATTTTGAGCAAAAGGAACAAAAGGTAATGGCGACCAGAGAACCAGGTGGTATTGCAATTTCTGAAGATATTAGAACAATTTTACATAAAAAAGAGTATACGATGATGGAAGCACGTACAGAGGCGCTCTTATATGCTGCTGCACGTAGACAACATTTAGTGGAAAAAGTTATGCCAGCACTTGAGGAAAACTATCTTGTACTATGTGATCGTTTTATAGATAGCTCTTTAGCATATCAAGGATATGCAAGAGGCTTAGGTATGGATAAAGTATTTGAAATTAATCGTTTCGCAACGGAAGATTGTATGCCTAGTTTAACAATCTATTTAGATATTGAGCCAGAGGTAGGTTTAGCACGAATTGGAAAAGATGCAGGACGTGAAGTAAATCGACTAGATATGGAAGATATCTCTTTCCATAAACGTGTGCGTGAAGGGTATTTACAAGTTGTAGAGCGTTTCTCTAATCGCATTGTATTAGTAAATGCTGATCAACCAATGAAAAAACTTATAGAAGAAGTTGTTCAGATTATAGAAGATAAATTGTTATAATAGAAGGAAAGAATGAAATAAGTGAGGTATGCAGTATGATAAATACGTGGGAGCAGCTTTCTGCTATACAGCCCATCGGTGTCAAAATGTTGATGAATAGCATTGCAAAAGAGCGTATATCCCACGCTTACTTGTTAGAGGGAGGGAAAGGGACTGGGAAGTTCGCCACAGCAATTCAAATGGCAAAAAGTTTTCTCTGTTCACAAAGAAATGGTGTAGAGCCTTGTCATGTATGTACGAATTGTCGCCGAATTGATTCAGGTAACTACCCAAACTTACATATTGTAAAACCAGATGGATTATCTATTAAAAAACAGCAAATTCATGATTTACAAGAAGAGTTTTCAAAAACAGGATTAGAAGCAAATAAAAAAGTATATATTATTGAGCATGCAGATCGTATGACAGCAAATGCAGCGAATACGCTCTTAAAGTTTTTAGAAGAACCAAGTAGTGATACAACAGCTATTTTACTTACTGAACAAAGTCATCAGATTTTAAATACAATCTTATCTCGTTGTCAAGTTGTTACGTTTAGGCCGTTGCCTACAGAATCTTTAATTAAGAGGTTAGAGGAAGAAGGTATTACAGTTTCTTTATCTACACTTGCTGCGCAGCTTACAAATAGTTTTGAAGAAGCTTTATTAATGTGTAATGATGAATGGTTTGCACAAGCGAGAGCTTTAGTGATAAAATTATGTGAAGCGCTCGAAAAAGATAAGGCCTCTATTTTTTTTGTACAAGAAAAATGGGGGAAGCACTTTGGAGAGAAAGAACAATTACAGCAAGGCTTAGATATGTTACTCCTTATTTATAAGGATTTATTATATGTTCAACTTGGAGAAGAAGATCGTCTTGTTTTTCATGAGCAGAAAGAGATGTTTGAATCCTTTTCTTATGCTCAGAAGCGCATTGTATCAGCTCTCTTTAATATATTAGAGGCAAAAAATAGAATCAACGCTAATGTAAATGCGCAGCTTGTGTTCGAACAGTTAGTGTTGCGGTTGCAGGAGGGATGACCGTTTTGTATGATGTAGTAGGTGTTCGCTTTAAGAAGGCCGGAAAGGTATATTACTTTGATCCAAATCAGTTCGATATCTCAGAAAATGAGTTTGTAATTGTAGAAACGGTAAGAGGTATTGAGTATGGAAAAGTAGTTATTACCAAAAAGCAAGTTGATGAAAATGACGTTGTATTACCGCTAAAAAAAGTTATTCGTATTGCAAATGAAAATGATCGTACCATTGTTGAAGAGAATAGGCATGCTGCGAAAGAAGCATATCAAGTTTGTCAACAAAAGGTAGGAGAACATAATCTTGATATGAAGCTTGTAGATGTAGAGTATACGTTCGATCGTAATAAGATTATTTTTTACTTTACTGCGGATGGTCGGATTGATTTCCGGGAACTAGTGAAAGACTTAGCGGCAATTTTTAGGACAAGAATTGAGCTGAGACAGATCGGCGTTCGTGACGAAGCAAAAATGCTTGGTGGTATTGGTCCATGTGGTCGTATGCTTTGTTGTTCTACTTTTTTAGGAGATTTTGAACCTGTATCCATTAAAATGGCAAAAGATCAAAATTTATCATTAAATCCTGCAAAAATCTCTGGTTTATGTGGTCGCTTAATGTGTTGCTTAAAATATGAGAATGATGAATATGAGGCAGCAAAGGAACAACTTCCTGATTTAGATCAACGTATACAAACACCGCACGGTACTGGCCGTGTTATCGGATTAAATATTTTAGAAAGATTAATTCAAGTGGAACTAGTAGACAAGGAACGGATAGTAGAATATACGTTAGATGAATTAATGAATAAAGGGGTCGTTTCGAGTCAAACCACAGATTAATGAGGTGGGTGCTTGTGGAGAAAAAGGATATTTTTGCATCGGTTTCTAGTATGGAAGAGCAAATTGGACATTTATACAAACAGTTGGGAGAATTAAAACAACATCTTGCAGAATTATTGGAAGAAAACCAACATATAAAAATGGAAAATGAAAATTTGCGACATCGTTTTGAAGAAGTGCAGAACAAGGAAAAACAAAAAACTCAAAAACGCAAAGAAATGAAGGCGAAGACAGATATTGGTGAAGGCTACGATAATCTAGCGAGACTATATCAAGAAGGTTTTCATATTTGCAATCTACATTATGGAAGTGTACGTAAAGAGGGAGATTGTTTATTCTGTCTGTCATTTTTAAATAAAAAGTGAGATTACCTTTCCAATATAATTGGAAAGGTAATTTTTTATACATGAGAGTAGAATGAAATTTATTTTTACATTAATAGAAGATGAAATAGGGTAGGTTAAGTGTAAGAAAGGGAGCAATATATGAATTTATATGAAGATGAGCGTTTAGATTACTTATTAGCGCAAGATATGAAGATTGTACAAAGTCCATCAGTATTTAATTTTTCTTTGGATGCTGTTTTACTTGCAGATTTTGCTTGGGTGCCAATTCAAAAAGGTAATTTACTTGATTTGTGTACAGGTAACGCAGTTATCCCTCTTTTATTAAGTACAAGGACAAAAGGGAAAATTACAGGTGTAGAAATTCAAGAGCGCTTATATGATATGGGAATAAGAAGTGTTCAATACAATAATTTAGTAGAAAGAATTCATTTAATCCATGGAGATTTGAAAGATATGCCGGAGAAACTTGGACGTCATCAATATGATGTTGTAACATGTAATCCTCCTTATTTTCAAACACCACAAACTTCTGAGAAGAATATGAATGAACATTTAGCGATAGCTCGTCATGAAATTATGTGCACACTAGAAGATGTTGTATACGCAAGTAGTCAGCTAGTGAAACAGGGTGGGAAAGTAGCATTTGTACATCGTCCAGGTCGTTTGCTCGACATCGTCACATTAATGCGTAAATACAAAATTGAACCGAAACGTGTGCGATTTGTTTATCCTAAGGCTGGTAAAGAAGCGAATACATTGTTAATTGAAGGAATTAAGGATGGGAATGCAGATTTAAAAATCTTACCACCTCTTTTTGTATATGAAGAAAACAATGAATATACAAAGGAGCTTCGTTCAATTTTATATGGAGAAGAATAAGCATTGTTTTTATGTGGTGGAGTGTTCTGATGGAAGTTATTATGCTGGATACACGAATCATATAGAAAAACGGATTCAGACCCATAATAGTGGAAAAGGTGCTAGATATACACGCGCTAGACTTCCAGTTGTTTTAAAATATGTAGAGGATCACGAGGATAAACGAACGGCTATGCAAGCTGAGTATCACTTTAAGCAGTTAACGAGGAAAAAAAAAGAAGAATATATGCAAAAAGGAGAACGCTATGTGGCAGCAAAAAAGCTTTCAGCAAAATGAAAAGGGAGTTTTATATTTAGTACCGACTCCAATCGGAAATTTAGAGGATATGACATTTCGTGCAATCCGAATTTTAAAAGAGGCAGACATTATTGCAGCGGAAGATACAAGGCAAACGAAGAAACTTTGTAATTACTTTGAAATTGAAACACCAGTTATGAGTTATCATGAGCATAATAAAGGAGTAAGTGGACGGAAAATTTTAGATAAGTTAGAAGAAGGTAAGACTGTAGCCATTGTGAGCGATGCTGGTATGCCATGTATTTCAGATCCTGGTTATGATATCGTTGTAGAGGCTGTAGCAGAACAATATCATGTTATTCCGCTTCCTGGGGCAAATGCAGCCCTTACAGCATTGATTGCATCAGGACTTGAGACAAAACATTTTTATTTCTATGGTTTCCTGCAAAGAAATAAAAAGGGACGTAAGCTTGAATTAGAAAAACTACGCTATATTCCAACTACAATGATGTTTTATGAGGCGCCACATCGTTTAGATGATACTTTAATCTCTATGCAAGAAGTATTAGGAAATAGGGAAATCGTATTATGTCGTGAGCTAACGAAAAAATTTGAAGAGTTTATTCGTGGAACAATTGAAGAAGCGATTGAGTGGACGAAGCAAAATGAAGTTCGTGGTGAGTTTTGTATTTTAGTAGCAGGTTCAACAGAAGAACCTACTCCAGAGGAACAATGGTGGGAAGCTATTTCAGTATATAATCATATTGAACATTATATAAATGAAAAAGGTATGAATTCAAAAGAAGCGATAAAAATAGTCGCTAAAGACCGAGATTTGTCGAAACGCGACGTATATCAAATCTATCATGTGGATAAAAAATAAGCTTCTCATAATTGAGAAGCTTATTTTGCTGTTTCGATATAATCTTGAAGTTCGTTTAAGACTTGTTCAGCGCCTTCTTTACTTAAGATAATTTTACCTTCAGCTAAAGATAGGTTACCATCAGATACTTCACCAGTTACTTGGCAAGTCATGTTTGGTTTATATTTCTTTAAGATGATTTTTTCATCATCAACGTAGATTTCAAGAGCATCCTTTTCTGCAATACCTAAAGTACGGCGTAATTCGATTGGAATTACAACACGACCTAATTCATCAACTTTACGAACGATACCAGTAGATTTCATAATTCTTTTCCTCCTAAATAAATAGTTTATAAGTTTCGAGTCTATTTTTTTGATTCGTCATTTTTCGACAAAATACCCTATGGACATATGATACCAATCATTTACATTTCCGTCAATTATTAAATTCTATATTTTTAAAAAAGATTTATAGATTTTTATACTTCTTATATATGATAGAATGTAAGTCATTTCTACAATTGTTTTGTATTATTTTTTGTAATGTTTATACTTTTCGGGAAATATATTGTATATTTTTTTTGAATATGAGTAATAGATGATAAAGATATCGAGCATTAACTCGTTTTTATCCCGCATTAACGAGCAGTAAGACTCCCACTTCAAAATTTAGCCGGAGCAAAGAAGTTAAGTGGGAGTCGGGCTGCTCGTAAAAGCCCGATTGGTTCAACTAATAATCCATGGGGGATGAACCCTCTCCACGGATTAAAGTTTCACTTTATATATGAGTTTTTGATATACTGTTTATAAATACATATGAGGTTATTCGGGAGGTCCAAAACGATGAAAGAGGAAAATAAGTCCTTTTATATTACTACCCCAATTTATTATCCAAGTGGAAAGTTACACATTGGACATGCTTATACGACAGTAGCAGGAGATGCGATGGCACGATATAAGCGTATGCAAGGATACAATGTTCATTATTTAACAGGAACTGATGAGCATGGACAGAAGATCCAAAAGAAAGCAGAAGAACTAAATGTTACACCACAGGCATATGTGGATAACATTGTATCAGGGATTAAAGAACTTTGGGAGAAGATGGATATCTCTTATGATGATTTTATTCGTACAACTGAAGATCGTCATAAAGATGTTGTTGAGAAAATCTTCAAGCAGCTAGTAGATCAAGGTGATATTTATCTTGATGAATATGAAGGTTGGTATTCTGTACAAGATGAAACATTCTATACAGCGCATCAATTAGTAGATCCAATTATGGAAGGTGACAAAGTAGTTGGTGGAAAAAGCCCAGATAGTGGTCACGCTGTAGAACTTGTTCGCGAAGAGTCTTATTTCTTTAGAATGGGTAAATATGTAGACCGACTATTAAAGTTCTATGAAGATAACCCCCATTTCATTCAGCCAGAGTCCCGTAAAAATGAAATGATTAATAACTTCATTAAACCAGGATTAGAAGATTTAGCTGTTTCTCGTACTTCATTTGACTGGGGAGTTCGTGTTCCAGGTAACCCAAAACACGTTATTTACGTATGGGTAGATGCGTTGTCTAATTACATTACTGCATTAGGATATGGAACAGAAAATGAAGAGAAGTATAAAAAATTCTGGCCAGCAGATGTCCATTTAGTTGGGAAAGAAATCGTTCGTTTCCACACAATTTATTGGCCAATTATTTTAATGGCTTTAGATTTACCACTTCCGAAGAAAGTCTTTGCTCATGGCTGGATTTTAATGAAGGATGGAAAAATGAGTAAGTCAAAAGGAAACGTAGTAGATCCAGTTACACTAATTGATCGTTACGGATTAGATGCATTGCGTTACTACTTACTTCGCGAAGTTCCATTTGGATCTGATGGAGTATTCACACCAGAAGGATTTGTTGAACGAATCAACTTTGATTTAGCGAATGATTTAGGTAACTTATTAAATCGTACAGTAGCTATGATTGATAAATACTTTAACGGGGAAATTCCTGCATTTAAAGCAAATGTAACTGAGTTTGATGAAACGTTAGTGACATTTGCCAAAGATACATTGAAAAAAGTAGAAGAGGCAATGGAGAATATGGAATTCTCTGTAGCGCTAAGTTCCATTTGGCAATTAGTTAGCCGTACGAACAAATATATTGATGAAACGCAGCCGTGGGTATTAGCGAAGGATGAGAATGATCGCGAAAAACTTGCGTCTGTAATGGCCCACTTAGCTGAGGTACTTCGTCAAACAGGTATTATGCTTATGCCATTCCTAACAGTAGCACCAAGTAAGATGTTTGCTCAACTTGGACTTACTGAAGAGGCGCATAAATCTTGGGAAAGCCTATCTACAATTGGATGTATTCCAGCTGGAACAAAAGTAGAAAAAGGAAACCCAATCTTCCCTCGTTTGGAAATGGAAGTAGAAGTGGGGTATATTAAAGAACAAATGCAAGGTTCTGCTCCTAAAGTAGAAGAGAAAAAAGCAGAAGAACCAAAGGCAGAAGAAATTACAATTGATGATTTCTTTAAAGTAGAATTACGAGTAGCTGAAGTAATATCCGCTGAACCTGTGAAAAAAGCAGATAAGTTGTTAAAAATTCAGCTTGATTTAGGTACAGAGAAGCGCCAAGTGGTTTCTGGGATTGCTAAATTCTATTCCCCAGAAGAACTAAAAGGTAAAAAGGTTATTTGTGTAACGAATTTAAAACCTGTAAAATTACGTGGTGAATTATCACAAGGTATGATTTTAGCAGGTGAAGAGAATGGCGTATTGTCATTAGCATCAATTGACCAGAATTTACCAAACGGTACAAAAATCAAGTAATTAAGGCAAGAAAAGAGATGTTTCACGTGTAACATTGGTGAAGCGTCTTTTTTCTTTTTACATTCCGTTTTTTGCATTAAAATTGAAGTATTGTTATCGTTAAGTTAGAAAGAGTGTAGTTTTTCTATGAGAGAATTGATTTCAATATAAAAGGAGTTATTTATTATGTTGTTTGATACACATTCACATTTAAATGCAGAGCAATTTGAAGAAGATTTACAAGAAGTTATCGCGAGAATGAAAGAAGCGGGAGTTACATATACAGTTGTTGTTGGATTTGATGAAGTAACGATAAAGAAAGCAATTGAATTAGCAGAGGCTTATGATTTTATTTACGCTGCAGTTGGATGGCATCCTGTTGATGCAATCGATATGAAAGAAGAACATTTAGCTTGGTTAGAAGAATTAGCGGCTCATCCTAAAGTAGTTGCAATTGGGGAAATGGGATTAGATTATCACTGGGATAAGTCTCCAAAAGAAATACAGAAGGAAGTATTCCGTAAACAAATTGCATTAGCGAAAAAGGTGAAATTACCGATTATTATACATAACCGCGATGCAACTCAAGATATTGTTGATATCCTAGAGGAAGAGAATGCAGCTGAAGTAGGGGGCATTATGCATTGCTTTAGCGGTAGTGCAGAAGTAGCGCAGCGATGTGTCGATATGAACTTTTTAATTTCATTAGGTGGGCCAGTAACATTTAAAAATGCCAAGAAACCGAAAGAAGTTGCTATGGAGATTCCGTTAGAAAAATTATTGATAGAGACAGATTGCCCGTATTTAACACCACATCCATTTCGAGGGAAACGAAATGAACCTAGTTATGTAAAACTGGTAGCAGAAGAAATTGCGAATTTAAAAGGAATTTCTTATGACGAAGTAGCGCAAGTAACAACAAAGAATGCCAAATCCTTATTTGGTGTTGAATAAAAAAGAATGGGGAGTCCCATTCTTTTTTTGTTTTTTGAGAAGAGAGATAGTAGAAGTGATAAGAACCCACTATTTACTCATAACATAAGTGTAGAAATATTGCGGATAAATTAAGATGGAGATAGAAGTGTTACAATAAGGATAGTGAACAAAGATTTTTCTCTTCTACTTTTTAAAATGTACGATTGGGAAAATAATAATGGAAAAGTCGTCATTTTTTTGTTTTACTAAGTAGAGATGAAAAGAGTGTGGAGGCAAGCATGAAAATTAAAGAGATTATCGTTGTAGAAGGTAAAGATGATACAGTTGCGATTAAACGTGCTGTTGATGCGGATACAATCGAAACGAACGGTTCAGCAATCGGTGATCACGTTATTGAGCAAGTTAAATTAGCGCAGCAAAAACGAGGCGTTATTATTTTCACAGATCCGGATTATCCTGGAGAGCGTATTCGAAAAATTATTTCTGACAAGGTTCCTGGATGTAAGCATGCTTTTTTAACGAAGGAAGAAGCACTTGCTAAAAGGAAAAAAGGTGTTGGAATCGAACATGCTTCTAATGAGTCGATTCGCCGTGCTTTAGAGAATATACATGAAGAAATGGAAGCTTACACAAGTGAAATTAGTTGGAGTGATCTAGTTGATGCGGGCTTAGTGGGCGGAGAAATGGCAAAGAGTCGCAGAGAAAGAGTGGGTAAGCTATTAAAGATTGGTTATACAAACGCAAAACAGTTACATAAACGTTTACAAATGTTTCAGGTTTCAAAGGAATCATTTGCAGAAGCTTATAAGCAAGTAATACAGGAGGAAAAAAAATGAAAGATATCGCAACACCAAATCGTACGAAAGACATTGTTGAAAAGTATGGATTTTCATTCAAAAAAAGTTTAGGACAAAATTTTTTAATTGATACGAATGTATTAAATCGTATCGTTGATCACGCAGAAATCGGTTCAGAAAGTGGCGCAATTGAAATTGGACCAGGTATCGGTGCGTTAACAGAGCAATTGGCGAAGCGTGCTAAAAAAGTAGTGGCTTTTGAAATTGATCAGAGATTATTACCAATTTTAGACGAGACGTTAGCTCCATATAGCAACGTTACAGTTATAAATAAAGATGTACTAAAAGCAGATGTACATGAAGTGTTTAGTGAGCAATTTGAAGAAGGACAAGATGTAATGGTAGTAGCTAACTTACCATACTATATTACAACGCCAATTTTATTTAAATTGCTCGAAGAAAAATTACCGGTTCGTGGATTTGTTGTTATGATGCAAAAAGAAGTTGGGGATCGTTTAGCTGCTAAACCAGGAACGAAAGAGTATGGTTCTTTATCAATTGCCATTCAGTATTATACAGAGGTAGAAACAGTTATGACTGTACCGCGTACAGTGTTTGTGCCACAACCAAATGTTGATTCTGCGATTATCCGTCTTCTAAAGCGTCCTAAACCAGTTGTAGAAGTGACAGATGAAACTTTCTTCTTTGAAGTAGTACGAGCAAGTTTCGCACAGCGTCGTAAAACTTTAATGAATAATTTATCAAATAATTTAAATGGTTTCCCGAAAGATAAAGAGCTGTTGGATCGAATTTTGACAGAAGTAGGAATTGATCCGAAGCGAAGAGGCGAAACGCTATCTATCGAAGAGTTTGCAACATTAAGTAATGCATTAATTCTTCATAAATTGTCATAAGAATATGAAAGGGACAGTTCAACTTGAGCTGTCCCTTTTGTCACCTTTCCTTTCCTAAATTCATACTTTAAAAACAGGTAAGATGGCCTAACGAGTTTGGAGTTTGGAGTTTGGAGGTAGGAGAATGGATTTACATGTTGGAGAATTAGTTGAACGATATTCTCATAATAGGGATATTCTTTTTCGTATTATAGAAATAAAAGGCGATATGGCAATATTATTTGGAGAGGAAATTAGACTTGTGGCGGATGCACCACTTGCAGATTTAGTTAGTATAGATCAACGAGAACATAAAAATAGAGTGAAGCGTGAAAAAGAAACGATGGAGCGTACTTACCGGTTGTTTCAGCAAGATTACGTGTTGATGAAACAAAGACATGAACATAATTCAACTGGTGGATATACAAGTGAAGTGAATTATTTTCAAATGCCAGGACGTGTGTTGCATATAGATGGAGATCCTTTATATTTGCGCAAGTGCTTAGATTTATATAATAAAATAGGCGTTCCTGTTCAAGGTATTCATTGTAAGGAAACGGAGATGCATGAAAAGGTAGTAGACTTAATAGATCATTTTCGCCCAGACATTTTAGTTATTACAGGACATGATGCATATACAAAGTCAAAAGGAGTTATGGGAGATTTAGCAGCATATAGACATTCTAGACATTTTGTACAGGCCGTTCGAGAAGTGCGGAAAAAGTATCCATCGTTAGATCAACTCGTTATTTTTGCTGGGGCTTGTCAATCACACTTTGAGGCGTTGATTCGGGCAGGTGCTAATTTTGCTAGTTCACCGTCTAGAATTAATATTCATGCTCTAGATCCTGTATATGTAGTTGGCAAAATTAGTTTCACTTCATTTATGGAAAGAGTAAATGTATGGGACGTTGTGCGTAATACAATTACTGGCGAAAAGGGACTAGGCGGAATTGAAACAAGAGGGATTTTACGAACAGGATTGCCCTTTCAACATTATGACGAATGAGCAAGGTACATACGTATCTTGCTTTTTTATGTGGAAATGATTTAAATGAGTCTGGATAAAAAGCGGCAAGAACGTGCAGACTATACAATGATACTTTTAGAATATAGTATTTCTTCTATCTATTTGAACGCATGATGCTTTTATAATGATATTGTCTGTGAATTGCGGTTAATAATTGGGATAGATATATCGTGTTTTAAGTGTTCAATCTAAATTACAGCGAGGTGTAGCAAAGTATATGTCAAAACGTTTAGATGAAATTAAAAGCGAATTAGATCACCATCTTGGACAGCGACTTATGTTAAAGGCAAATAGTGGGAGAAGAAAAACTGTGGAGCAATCAGGTGTACTTGCAGAAACGTATCGTTCTGTGTTTGTTGTACAATTAGACCAGCAAGAAGATGCATTGCAACGTGTATCTTATAGTTATGCAGATGTTTTAACAGAGACAGTAGAGCTAACATTTTACGATGAATCTCAAAATGAAGTATTTTATAATTAATGTATTTTTCGTTACATATATTCCCATAAATGAAAAGCTATATTATTTTGCATACTAATTATACCGTAGCAAAATAAGGAGGGACTCTGCATTGAGTAGACGAAGAGGAGTCATGTCAAATCAATTTAAAGAAGAGCTTGCAAAAGAGCTTGGCTTTTATGATGTTGTTCAGAAAGAAGGATGGGGCGGAATTCGTGCGAAAGATGCTGGTAATATGGTGAAACGTGCTATAGAAATTGCAGAACAGCAATTAATGAAACGAAACCAGTAGTTGTAAGATACTTTCTATGCTACGGTAGCCGAGGAGAGATTCCTCGGCTTTTTGCACGCTAAAAGGTGCCGTCATTTGACATAAGTAGTTTCATTCTGAATGCTTTTCGATATAATTAGGGAAGTGTCATCGTCTTACTATAAATTTATGGTAAAATAAACGATAAAAGATTGAGTACATAGAGTGGGTGAATAGATTGAAGCTACTAGTGAAAGCACCAGCAAAGATTAATCTGTCGTTAGATGTACTGGGAAAAAGACAAGATGGATATCATGAAGTGAAAATGATTATGACAACAATCGACTTGGCAGATCGTTTAGAGCTAACGGAATTAGCAGAAGACCGTATTGAAATTTTGTCCCATAATCGGTATGTCCCAGACGACCAACGCAATTTAGCTTATCAAGCAGCGAAATTATTAAAAGTGAAGTTTAATGTAAAAAAAGGTGTGTCTATTACTATTGAAAAAACGATTCCAGTAGCCGCTGGATTAGCAGGTGGAAGTAGTGATGCAGCAGCGACATTACGTGGCCTTAATAAGTTATGGAATTTAGGGCTAACAATCGATGAATTAGCAAAGCTTGGCGCAGAAATTGGGTCAGATGTATCGTTCTGTGTATATGGTGGAACTGCTATTGCCACTGGAAGAGGAGAAGAAATTGAACATATAAAGACTCCGCCTTCTTGTTGGGTTGTTTTAGCAAAGCCCCACATTGGTGTATCTACTGCTGACGTGTACGGAAATTTAAAATTAAATCGTGTTACTCATCCAAATGTAGATAAAATGGTTGAAGTCATTAACCATGGCGATTATAAAGGAATTTGTGATACTGTTGGTAACGTTTTAGAAGATGTGACGTTTGCGATGCATCCCGAGGTTGCACGTATTAAATCACAGATGAAACGCTTTGGGGCAGATGCCGTATTAATGAGTGGAAGTGGCCCAACTGTATTTGGTCTTGTACACCATGATTCGCGAATGCACCGCATATATAACGGGTTAAAAGGATTTTGCGAGCAAGTATATGCAGTGCGTTTATTAGGAGAGCGAGAAACGCTTGAATAAAGACGTATAATACGTTATGATTTGTTTAGAATATTCGTGATTTGAGGTGAGAGTATGAAAATTAGACGAAGTACAAGATTGGTCGATCTGACGTATTACTTGTTACAAAATCCTCGTCAGCTAGTTTCTCTCACTTTTTTTGCTGAAAGGTATCAATCGGCTAAATCTTCCATTAGTGAAGATTTAGTTATTATTAAGCAAACGTTTGAACAACAAGGTGTCGGCACATTGCAAACGGTACCAGGAGCAGCAGGAGGAGTGAAATATATTCCTTATATAAGTGAAGAAGAGGCAAATCTAATTATTAACGAGCTTTGTAGCTTATTTGAAAACCCAGACCGTATTTTGCCTGGCGGTTACTTATATATGACGGATCTTTTAAGTAATCCTCGCCAGATTAATGGCGCAGGTCGTTTATTTGCTTCTGTTTTTGCTAGGCAACCAATTGATGCGGTTATGACGGTAGCGACAAAAGGAATTCCGCTTGCTTATGCAGTAGCGAACTACTTAGATGTACCGGTAGTAATTGCGAGAAAAGATAATAAGGTAACAGAAGGACCCACTGTTAGTATTAACTATGTATCAGGTTCCTCTAAGCGAATCCAAACGATGACTTTAGCAAAGCGTAGCCTTCCAGAAGGGTCCAATGTTTTAATTATTGATGACTTTATGAAAGCTGGCGGAACCATTCAAGGTATGATGAGCATGCTAGAAGAGTTTAAAGCTAATGTTGTTGGGATTGGCGTATTAGTAGAGTCTACGGATATTGAAGAAAGACTTATTAATAACTTTGTATCATTAATTCGTCTGTCAGAAGTTGATGTGAAAGAAAAAGCGATTCAAGTGGAAAAGGGGAATTATGCACTTGCACCATTTGATAAAGGGCTTGTAGAGGCTGAGTAAAAAGGTAAAGCAGATAGCTTTACCTTTTTTTATTCCTATTTATAAATTACAAAATAGATGGACAAACTGCCTTTGGTACACTATTTTTAAAGAGTAAAAATAAATAATAAAAGGGTGAAAAGTATGAAAGTTGTTCAAACAAGCAAAGCACCACAGGCAATCGGACCATATTCACAAGGGATTATTGTAAATAATATGTTCTATAGTTCAGGACAAATTCCGTTAACGGCAAGTGGAGAACTTGTAACAGGAGATGTAACAGTACAAACAGAGCAAGTATTTGAAAATTTACAAGCGGTATTAGCAGAAGCAGGTGCTTCATTTGATACAGTGGTAAAAACAACAGTATTCTTGAAGGATATGGATGATTTTAATGCTGTTAATGAAGTATACGGTTCTTATTTCTCTACTCATAAACCAGCGCGTTCTTGTGTACAAGTAGCAAAATTACCGAAAGATGTTTCTGTTGAAATCGAAGTAATTGCCCTAGTTAAGTAACTCTTTGTAAGCGATAACCTCTACTAATCCTTATATTCAACTACAATAAAAATTTTTATCTTAAAAATTTTTAAAAAATTAAAGGGAAAATAGAAATTTTGTGGAATTTATACAAATATATCGCTTATTTAGAAAAGGGTGGTGAACACAAGATGGAAGTGACTGACGTAAGATTACGCCGCGTAAACACAGAAGGCCGCATGAGAGCAATTGCCTCTATTACTCTAGACCATGAATTTGTTGTTCATGATATTCGTGTAATTGATGGTAATAATGGATTATTTGTAGCAATGCCAAGTAAACGTACTCCAGATGGAGAATTCCGTGACATTGCACATCCAATTAATTCTAATACACGCTCTAAAATTCAAGATGCGGTTTTAACAGAGTATCATCGTTTAGGCGAGTTAGAAGAGGTTGAGTTTGAAGAAGCAGGCGCTTCGTAAAATTCGAATGAAAAGGGCTTTTGAAAGAAAGTCTTATAATTTTGTAGCAAACTCCTGTAAGCATTTACAGGAGTTTGTTTTTTTTTTTTGAATAATACACGTTTCTAATTATAAAAATTCATATTTTGAAAAAATAAAGATGAAAAACTTCTAATTTTTTCAAAATCATTTAAAATAGTATAGCTTATTCCTTAAAAAAGATACTAAAGAGTAAAACATCTTATAAGAATTATGGTAAAATTTAATAGTTATAATGTGTTTCTTGAAATATATGATGATTTAGGATAATATCGTTAATGGATAAATAGGTTGCGATGGAGGGTCTATATGTCAAACAGATTTGCAGTGATTCTAGCTGCAGGTAAAGGCACACGTATGAAGTCCAAGCTATACAAAGTGCTGCATCCTGTATGTGGAAAACCAATGGTACAACATGTAGTCAATGAAGTATCTCAATTAGGATTGCAGAAACTTGTAACAGTCGTTGGACATGGTGCTGAAAAGGTACAAGAACAGCTAGGAAACGTAAGTGAGTTTGCATTACAAGCAGAACAACTTGGTACAGCTCATGCTGTCGATCAAGCTGCAAGTGTACTTGCAAATGAAGAGGGAACAACTTTAGTTATTTGTGGTGATACACCTCTAATAACTGCTGAAACGATGGAAGCATTGCTTCAGCAACACGAAGAAGCGGGAGCAATGGCGACGGTACTAACAGCGTACATAGAAGAGCCTGCTGGATATGGCCGTATCGTTCGTAATGAGAATGGTCATGTTGAAAAGATTGTTGAGCATAAGGATGCGAATGAAAAAGAATTAGCTATTAAAGAAATCAATACAGGTACGTATTGTTTTGATAATAAAGCTTTATTTGCTTCACTTTCTAAAGTTTCAAATGATAATGTACAGGGCGAATATTACCTTCCGGACGTTATTGAAATTTTAAAAAATGAAGGTCATATTGTATCAGCTTATCAAACAGAGCACTTCGATGAAACGTTAGGTGTTAACGACAGAGTCGCTCTATCGCAAGCGGAAATTATTATGAAAAATCGTATCAACAGAAAGAACATGGTAAATGGTGTTACAATTATTGATCCAAGTAACACATACATTTCTGCGGATGCAATTATTGGTAGTGATACAGTTCTTCACCCAGGAACGGTTATTGAGGGGAACACTGTAATTGGTTCTGATTGTGAAATTGGACCGCATACAGTAATTCGCGATAGTGAAATTGGAGATCGTACGGTAATTCGTCAATCTACTGTACATGACAGCAAACTTGGTACAGAAGTATCAGTTGGTCCATTTGCACATATTCGCCCAGATTCAGTTATTGGAGATGAAGTGCGCGTTGGAAACTTCGTAGAAATCAAAAAAACTGTTTTTGGTAATAGAAGTAAAGCTTCACACTTAAGTTATATCGGGGATGCACAAGTTGGAGAAGACGTGAATCTTGGTTGTGGTTCAATTACGGTGAACTACGACGGCAAGAATAAATTTAAAACTGTAATTGGTAACGGGGTATTTATTGGATGTAATTCAAACCTTGTTGCTCCTGTAACAGTTGAAGATGGTGCTTATGTGGCAGCAGGCTCTACAATAACAGAGAATGTTCCATCAAAAGCATTATCAGTAGCACGTGCACGTCAAGTTAACAAAGAAGACTATGTTGATCAATTGCTGAATAAGAAAAAATCATAATGTGGAGGGTTAATCTAGATGTCGACTCAATATCTAAATTCTAATTTGAAAGTATTCTCTTTAAACTCTAATAAGGAACTTGCTGAGCAAATCGCAAAGCATATTGGAGTAGGACTAGGAAAATGTTCTGTTGATCGTTTTAGTGATGGAGAAGTTCAAATTAACATTGAAGAAAGTATCCGTGGTTGCGATGTATTCATTATTCAATCTACAAGCTTCCCAGTAAACGAACATATCATGGAATTACTTATTATGATTGATGCATTAAAACGTGCATCTGCAAAAACAATTAATATTGTTATTCCTTACTATGGTTATGCGCGTCAAGACCGTAAAGCGCGTTCTCGTGAACCAATTACATCGAAACTTGTAGCAAACTTGCTTGAAACAGCAGGTGCAACTCGTGTAATCACTCTAGATTTACATGCTCCGCAAATTCAAGGATTCTTTGATATCCCGATCGACCACTTAATGGGTGTACCGATTCTTTCAGACTACTTTGAAGCAAAAGGCCTTAAAGATATCGTAATCGTATCTCCTGATCACGGTGGTGTAACGCGTGCTAGAAAAATGGCGGATCGCCTAAAAGCGCCAATCGCTATTATTGATAAGCGTCGTCCTCGTCCGAATGTATCTGAGGTAATGAACATTATCGGTAACATCGAAGGCAAAACAGCAATTTTAATTGATGACATCATTGATACAGCTGGTACAATTACATTAGCGGCAAACGCTCTTGTTGAGAACGGTGCTTCTGAAGTATATGCTTGCTGTACACACCCAGTATTATCTGGTCCAGCAATTGAGCGTATTCAAAATTCGAATATTAAAGAGTTAGTTGTAACGAACTCTATCGTATTACCAGAAGAGAAGAAAATTGATAAAGTACATGAACTTTCAGTTGCTCCATTAATCGGAGAAGCAATCATTCGTGTATACGAAGAAGAATCTGTAAGTGTATTATTCAATTAATTGGATAGAATGAGACGTAACCAAGCTTGGTTACGTCTTTTCGTATCGAAAAAAGAAAGTAGTGGTACAAGAATGAAATTAATAGTAGGACTTGGGAACCCAGGTAGAGAATATGAATTAACAAGGCATAATATTGGATTTATGGCAATCGATGAACTTGCAAAACGTTGGAGTATTTCTTTGAATGAACAAAAGTTTAAAGGGGTATTTGGCGCAGGTTTTGTTAATGGGGAAAAAGTAATCTTACTAAAGCCACTTACATATATGAATTTATCTGGGGAAAGTATCCGTCCACTCATGGATTATTATAAAATTGATGTCGAGGACTTCATTGTTATGTACGATGATTTAGATATTCCTGTAGGTAAATTACGCCTTCGCATGAAAGGTAGTGCGGGTGGACATAATGGTGTAAAATCAACAATTTCACATTTAGGAACACAAGAATTTCAACGTATCCGCATGGGAATCGATCGTCCGAAAAATGGGATAAAAGTAGTGGATTACGTATTAGGACGTTTTACATCTGAAGAAATATCTGGCGTTAATCAATCCATTGAAAATGCAGCAGATGCATGTGAGGAATGGTTAAATAAACCTTTTCTCCAAATCATGAATACTTTTAATAGTTAAGCGCACAATCTGGAATATTTTATTTTGTTTTATCCCATACTAGTAGCAATTGGATATTTAGGAGGCTAGTATGGAAGGTTATTATTACTGTAGACATTGTGGAAGTAATGTGGGCTCCATTATCGCAGAAAAAGTATATAGCGACGTTTTGTTTCAACTAACAGAGCAAGAAGTAGTGGATATGATTCATTTTCATGAGAATGGAAATATATATATAAAAACGATTTGTGAATCGTGTCAAGAAACGCTCGCATCTTATCCTGAGTATTATGAATATGAAAAATTTCTGCAATAAAATGTTGTCGCTTTGGCATGTCCAAAGCATTTTTCTGTTTTCTTTTTCCAAAATATTTGCATAAAATATAGTAACTTGCTCTTTATGTTGAGAGGAGTTTTGAAAATGATAGGTTTATTAGAGCAATTTTATAAAAATGAAGAAATACAATCGGTTATTAATGGGCTAGAAGATGGGTTGAAAGAACAACTTGTATCGGGTATGGCAACATCCTCTCGTTCATTATTAATGGCAGCTTTATATAAAAAGACAAAGCAATCACAACTTATCGTGACGCACAATTTATACCAAGCACAAAAAGTACATGAAGATTTAGTGGCGTTACTTGGTGAAAAAGATGTTTGGCTATATCCGGTAAATGAATTGATAGCATCGGAGGTTGGTGTTGCAAGTCCAGAATTGAAGGCACAGCGTATTGAAGTGTTAAATCGCTTAGCTGCAGGAGAGAATGGGATTATTGTAGCGCCAGTTGCAGGGCTGCGTAGGTTTTTACCAATAAAAGAATTATGGAAGCAAAGGCAAATTGAAATCAATCTAGGGCAAGAGATTGATTTAGATGCACTCTTGCATACTTTACATCATATTGGCTACGAGCGTAAGTCAATGGTAGAAGCTCCAGGAGAGTTCAGTTTACGCGGGGGAATATTAGATATTTACCCATTAACGGAAGAATTACCGTTTCGTATTGAATTCTTCGATACAGAAGTCGATTCTATTCGATTGTTTGATGTGGATGAACAGCGTTCTCAAGATAAAAAGGAAAGTGTTAAGTTCGGTCCAGCAACAGAGTTTTTATTTTCACAGGAAGAATTGAAATCGGGAATTAAGCATCTTGAAGAAGGTTTGACTAAGACGATGCAAAAGCTTTCCGATGATAAATTAAAGACTACTGTGCTTGAGACGGTTAGTCATGAAATTGAAATGTTGAAAAACGGGCAGAGTATAGAACAAATGTTTAAATATTTATCTATTTTCTATAAAGAACCTGCTAGTCTGATAGATTATTTACCAGAAAATGGTGTTGTGATTTTAGATGAGATTTCCCGTATTCAAGAAACAGCATCACATCTTGAAACAGAAGAAGCGGAATGGTATATCTCACTTCTTGGCGAAGGAACAATTATTCAGGATTTATCTTTCTCCCACTCGTTTGAGGAGTTTCTTCATAATAAAAAAAGAAGTTTTGTATATTTAACGTTATTCTTACGCCATATAGCACACACACATCCTCAAAATATTGTAAATGTGACATGTAAAACGATGCAAGATTTCCACGGACAGATGCATTTGTTAAAAACTGAAATTGATAGATGGAATGAAGGTAATTTTACGACCGTTGTGCTTGGAACAGATGATGAACGTGTAAAAAAACTACAACATATTTTAAGTGATTATGATATTGATGCAGACATTGTAGAGGCGACAGATATCTTATTGCCTGGAAGGTTACAAATTGCTGTAGGTGATTTACATGCAGGCTTTGAAATGCCGATGCAAAAGTTTGTTGTCATTACTGAAAAGGAGCTTTTTCATAAGAAGGTTAAAAAATCACAACGTAAGCAAAAGTTATCTAACGCTGAACGTATTAAAAGTTATTCGGAATTAAAAGTTGGAGACCATGTCGTTCATGTAAATCATGGTATAGGTAAATTTTTAGGTATTGAGACATTAGAGATTAATGGTGTTCATAAAGATTATTTAAATATTAAATATCAAGGTAATGATAAGTTATACGTTCCAATTGAACAAATTGATCAAGTGCAAAAATACGTAGGGTCTGAAGGTAAGGAACCAAAAGTTTATAAATTAGGCGGAAATGATTGGAAGAAGGTCAAAACGAAAGTTGAAAAATCTGTACAAGACATTGCAGATGACCTAATTAAATTATATGCCGAGCGTGAAGCTTCGAAAGGTTATGCATATACACCAGATACGGCAGAGCAACAAGAGTTTGAATCTTTATTCCCATATCAAGAGACAGAGGATCAATTACGTTCTATTGAAGAGATTAAGAAAGATATGGAACGCGGACGTCCGATGGATAGGCTTCTTTGTGGTGACGTAGGATATGGAAAGACGGAAGTAGCTATTCGTGCGGCATTTAAAGCAATTATGGATGAAAAACAAGTTGCGATTTTAGTACCAACAACAATCCTTGCACAACAACACTATGAAACAATTCGAGAGCGTTTTCAAGATTACCCGATTAATATAGGGTTACTAAGTAGATTCCGCACACGAAAACAACAAAATGAAACGATTAAAGGTTTAAAAGATGGAACGGTGGATATTGTAATCGGAACGCATCGTATTTTATCTAAAGATGTTACTTATAAAGATTTAGGACTTCTTATTATTGATGAAGAACAAAGATTCGGCGTTACACATAAAGAAAAAATTAAACAATTGAAAGCAAATGTTGACGTGTTAACATTAACGGCAACTCCGATTCCACGTACACTTCATATGTCTATGCTTGGTGTGCGCGATTTATCTGTTATTGAGACACCACCAGAGAATCGTTTCCCAGTACAAACATATGTAGTAGAGTATAATCCAGCGTTAATGCGAGAAGCGATAGAGCGAGAGTTAGCAAGAGGCGGTCAAATTTACTTCCTATATAACCGTGTGGAGGATATTGAAAGAAAAGCAGATGAAATTTCGATGTTAGTTCCAGATGCTCGTGTAACATACGCACATGGGAAAATGAATGAAGGTGAATTAGAGTCTGTTATGCTATCGTTTTTAGAAGGGCAGCATGATGTTCTTGTAAGTACAACAATTATTGAGACGGGTGTAGATATTCCGAATGTAAATACATTAATTGTATTTGATGCAGATCGTATGGGATTATCGCAGTTGTATCAGCTTCGTGGTCGTGTTGGGCGTTCTAATCGCGTCGCGTATGCATACTTTGCATACAAACGTGATAAAGTGTTATCGGAAGTTGCAGAGAGGCGTCTGCAAGCAATTAAAGAGTTTACAGAGCTTGGATCCGGTTTCAAAATTGCGATGAGAGACTTATCAATTCGTGGTGCGGGTAATTTGTTAGGGGCAGAACAACATGGATTTATTGATTCTGTCGGATTTGATCTATATTCTCAAATGTTAAAAGATGCAATTGAGCAACGTAGAGGAACAGACGGAGTTGAAAATACCGTTAATGTTGAAATTGATTTAGAAGTAGATGCATATTTACCGGATGCGTACATTTCAGATAGTAAACAAAAAATTATGATGTATAAACAATTTAGAGGTATTTCTGCAATTGAAGATATTGAAGAGTTGCAGGAAGAGATGATTGACAGATTTGGTGATTATCCACAAGAAGTTGGTTATTTATTACAAATTGCAAACATTAAAGTGTTGGCGATGAAAGAAAAAATTGAGTTAATTAAGCAAAATAAATTTGAAGTAACATTCCTGTTTTCTGAACAAGCGAGCCAAAATATAGATGGTGGAAAATTATTCATGCTAGGAAGTAGTTTTGGCCGTATGATCGGTCTTGGTATGGAGGGGTCACAATTGAAAATTGTGATGAAAACGAATGGATTAGAGACGTCGAAATGGTTAACAATTGCTGAAAATTTATTAAAAGGCTTGCCAGATGTAAAAAAAGAAGTAATAAATGCCTAATATAAGATAAAAAATACAATTCGACGTGCATAGAAGAACTAATGTGTAAAATACTATGTTTAATAGTTGGTGATTTTTACATGAACAGGTAAATTCACCACTTTGATCATCAGTAGAAAGTGAGGCAGCATTAGAATGAAAGCAACTGGAATCGTACGTCGAATTGATGATTTAGGCAGGGTAGTAATTCCGAAGGAAATTCGTAGAACTTTACGTATTCGTGAGGGAGATCCACTAGAAATATTTGTTGATCGCGATGGAGAAGTGATTTTGAAAAAATATTCTCCAATTAGTGAACTAGGTAATTTTGCAAAGGAATATACGGAAGCTTTATACGATAGCTTAGGACATAATGTGCTTGTATGCGATCGTGATTCTATTATCGCAGTAGCAGGCGCATCTAAAAAAGAATACTTAAATAAAAGTGTTGGCGATTTAATTGAGAAGACAATGGAAGAGCGTAAGTCTGTAATTATGACAGATGAAAGCGAAATTTCAATTATTGATGGAGTAACAGAAAAAGTGAGCTCTTATACAATTGGCTCGATTATTGCAAATGGAGATCCAATCGGAGCTGTCGTTATCTTCTCTAAAGAGGCTATTATAAGTGAAGTAGAGCATAAATCAGTAAATACAGCTGCAAGCTTTTTAGCGAAACAAATGGAGCAGTAGCGAAGTGTAATTTCTATAAGTAGCAATCTTTCCTAATTATGATATTTCTATTTGAGAAATTAACTATTTGGAGATATAAGTATATTGAACGAAGGTAGCGCTTTGCTACCTTTTTTCATTGAATATTTTTGCTGTTGAAAGAAGTCAGTGAATGTAAGGAATATGAAGGAGAGCCAGTTTTTCTTTGTGATATAATACGAGGGGTGAGAATAGAAAAAGGAGTTTTCTTGTATGGAAGCGAAGAAGTACCAAGCCTTTTGGCGTGGGGCTATTATATTAACAATCGCAAGTTTTGTTACGAAGGTATTAAGCGCTTTTTACCGTATTCCATATCAAAATATAGCGGGTGATGTTGGTTTTTATATTTACCAACAAATTTATCCGTTTTATGGATTTTGTTTGATTTTAGCTACTTATGGGTTTCCCATTATTATTTCAAAAATGGTCGCAGAAAGATTAGAACGAGGAAAACAAAAAGAAGCAGAAGAAATTATTTGTGTATCTTTTTGGTTTTTATTAGGAATTGGATTTATAGGGTTTTTCACATTATTCTTTGGGGCCGAAACAATTGCATCGGCTATGGGCGATATACATTTAAATAAATTATTACGTGTTATTTCGTTTTCATTCCTACTAATGCCATTTTTATCTGTAGCGAGAGGATATTTTCAAGGTTTCAATAATATGATGCCGACGGCTGTTTCGCAAGTAATTGAACAAACGATTCGTGTTTCTATTATTGTATTTTTATCACTATTCCTTATTGCTCATGGATTTGATTTATATACAGTTGGTGCGGGTGCCATGCTAGGTTCAATTGCAGGCGGGCTTATTGGGATTATCGTACTTTTACTTTATATGCGTCATGATTTCCATGCTATTTTCTTCAAAAGATGGAAGGGAATTAGAAATAAAAAAGGAATTGTTCGAATCCTTTTTTGGCAGGGATTAGCGATTTGTGTTAGTAATTTAGTCCTTATTTTTATACAAATGGCGGATTCTATTTCCTTGTATACTTTGCTTATTCGTGCGGGAGAGCAAGTTGAAAATGCAAAGGTACTAAAAGGTGTTTATGATAGAAGTATCCCGCTTATGCAATTAGGTACTGTTGTGACAACTTCTTTCTCATTGTCACTTATTCCTATTATTACAGCGGCGAAAGAAAGAGGAGATCTTTCATTTATTCAAGAAAAGGTAAAGTTAGCAATGAAAATAACATTTGTTATTGGATCTGCAGCTGCTATTGGATTAACTTGTATTATTCAACCTACAAATATTATGTTGTTTGAAAATAGTGATGGATCAGATGTGTTATCGATTTTATCTTTATCTATTTTATTTAGTTCATTGTCAATTACAACTGCTTCCATTTTGCAAGGAGTGGGACAAACATTAAAACCAGCAATATTCGTTGTATTTGGAGGTTGTTTGAAGTTAGTTTTAAACTATATATTAATGCCGTATTTTGGTGTAAAGGGAGCTGCAATTGCAACTTTAGTTGCGCTTATTGTAATTGCCTTGCTAAATAGTGTGTTACTTATGCGAGCTGTATCGGAGCCGCTTATTGATAGGCGGAATATGTTAGGTGTAGCTATTAGTGGTATCGGTATGGGGTTTGTATTAATAATCTTTATGCGTATGTTACGAATGTCCGGATTAGTAATTGATACAGGACATAGAGGAATTGCGACGCTTGAAGCGCTGTTAGGTGTAGCTATCGGTGGATTAGCATATATGTTTTTAATTTTAAAATTACGTGTATTTACAAAAGAAGAATTAGGAAACGTTATGAAACAAGAGAAAAAAGAAGGTTCATTGAAGAAGAGTGGATAGAGGTGACTGGTTGTGAGTGGAATCATTACTATTTTAGGATTAGGTGCTGGTGAGTTAGATCAGTTAACAATGGGTGTATATCGAAAGATAAAAGAAGCAGACCATATGTTTGTTAGAACGAAGGAGCACCCAGTTATAGAAGAATTGGAGAAAGAAGCTATAAAGTATACGGCCTTTGATAATGTATATGAGGCACATGATACATTTGAAATCGTATATGAAACAATTGCGAATACATTGCTAGAACAAGCTAAAGGCGCAGAAATTATTTATGCTGTTCCAGGTCATCCGCTTGTAGCAGAAAGAACAGTTCAGCTACTTTTGGAAAAAGGAGAAGCAGCAAATATTGAAGTGCGAATTGAAGGTGGACAAAGTTTCCTTGATCCGATGTTCGCAAGTCTAAAAATTGATCCGATTGAAGGGTTCCAATTAATTGATGCTACATCATTTGAAAGAGGACAATTAGAATTACGTCAACATTTAATCTTTTGCCAGGTGTATGATGCATTCGTTGCTTCAGATGTGAAGCTAACGTTAATGGAGATTTTGCCAGATGATTACGAAGTGTATATCGTAACAGCTGCAGGGACTTCATTCGAGCAAGTGAAAAAGGTATCGTTATACATGTTAGATCACGAAACAGAATTAAATAATTTAACGAGTGTGTATGTACCGCCAGTTAAGGAACGTGCGTCCTTATATCAGCAATTTGATGTGCTTAGAGCAATTATTGCTGATCTTCGTGGACCGAATGGTTGCCCATGGGATAAAAAGCAAACTCATCAATCTTTAAAGAAATACTTAATTGAAGAAGCGTATGAAGTGCTAGAAGCAATTGATGAAGAGGATGATGATCATTTAGTAGAAGAACTAGGTGATATATTATTACAAGTTATGCTTCATGCCCAAATTGGAGAGGATGAAGGTTGGTTCTCTATAGATGATATTATTCGGACTTTAGCTGAGAAAATGGTTCGTCGTCATCCGCATGTGTTTGGGGATACGGATGTAAATAATGCTGATGAAGTGATTGCAAATTGGGAAGAAATTAAAAAACAAGAAAAGGGATTCGTGAAAGAATCTGTTTTAGCGGGTATTCCAAAAAGCTTGCCACAACTAATGCGTGCTTATGAAATTCAGAAGAAAGCTGGAAAGGTTGGATTTGATTGGGTTGATGTGCAGCCGATGATAGAGAAGGCCTTAGAAGAATGGCAAGAATTCCAACAAGAAGTTGTAAACATGGACGAGAAAAAGATGCTAGGTGAATTTGGTGATTTACTATTTGCATTTGTGAATATAGCTCGTCATTATAAATTAGATCCAGAAGAAGCGTTACGTTCAACTAATGAGAAATTTATGGATCGCTTTTTATACATGGAAGCAAAAGTAGCTGAAATGAATAAGGAAATGCAAGATTTATCATTAGAACAGTTAGATATTTTATGGGAAGAGGCAAAACAAACAGAGCGTTAATAGGGGGATTTGATATGCGTCTAGATAAATTTTTGAAAGTATCACGTTTAATTAAAAGAAGAACATTAGCAAAAGAAGTGTCTGACCAAGGAAGAATTTCGATTAATGGCCAAGTGGCAAAAGCGAGTTCAGATGTGAAGGTAGAGGATGAATTAACAATTCGTTTCGGGCAAAAAATAGTAACTGTGAAAGTAAATGAATTGAAAGAAACAACTAAAAAAGAAGATGCAGCAAACATGTATAGTCTCGTTCGTGAGGAAAAGGTGAAAGCGGAAGAAGGCTTGTTCTAAAATAGGTTAGCCCTTCATACATTACTATTAGCTAGTATAAAGCTATGGGGGGATTTTCGTGAATAATGGTTACTCACCTATGTCTTCTAATCAACAAAATGTTTCGGTAGAGCATGATATTATTATGCGTGGCAGGCGTGTAATTGATATTACCGGTGTAAAGCAGGTAGAGAGTTTTGATAGCGAAGAGTTTTTACTCGAGACTGTAATGGGTTTTTTAACAATTCGTGGTCAAAATTTGCAAATGAAGAATTTAGATGTAGAAAAGGGTATTGTATCAATTAAAGGGAAAGTTCATGAAATGCTGTATATTGATGAGAACCAAGGGGAGAAAACTAAAGGCTTCTTTAGTAAGCTGTTTAAATGAGCCTAACAATTCAGTTGTATACAATGCTTTCGATGATTGGAATGGGTGCTTGGATTGGTGCTTCTTTAGATACATACCAACGGTTTTTAAAGCGCCAAGAGCGTAAACGTTGGCTTGTATTTATACATGATATACTATTTTGGATTGTCCAAGCATTATTCGTTTTTTATGTATTACTGCGTGTAAATGAAGCCGAACTACGTATATATGTATTTTTGGCGTTACTATGTGGTTTTGCAGCATATCAAAGCTTATTGAAAGCACTATACATGAAGATGTTAAATTTTCTCATCTATATTTTTGTACAAACAACACAATTTTTTGTTCGAATTATACAGCTACTCATGATAAAACCTGTTATTATTATAGCACAGCTATTTATTGCATTTATATTATTCTTATTTCGTATACTGCTTTCAATTGGACATGTGTTATGGAAAATGGTGATTTGGATATTACTTTTCATATGGAAAGTTTTTTTCTCGCCTGTTCGGTTTATTGCTTCGCTCATATGGAAACTTCTCCCTAATCGTGTTAAACTTTTTATAATGAAGCATGTAGGGTTCCTGCAATATGTAGCAAAATTGAAGGGACATATCTTCCAATTATGGGTGCGTATAAAAAAGAAGTTAGGGGGACCTCGGAAATGAGGGAACTGAGACAAAGAACAATCGACAAACAGAGTCCAAATCCTGTTAAAGAACATATAATACAAACGGATGAGAACAGGAAGCGACTTTATCGCCGTTTAGCGGTTTTTCTTGTCTTTGCTTTTACAATTATTGCTAGTATTAGTGTGACGTTTTATCAACAAAACAGTTCCATTAAAGCAAAAGAAGCAAAAGTTAAGGACATGAAAAAAGAACTGGATTCATTAACGAAAAAAGAAAAGAATCTAAAAGATGAAGTTCAAAAGTTGAATGATGAAGAGTACGTTTTAAAGATTGCTAGAAGGGATTATTTCTTCTCCGGAAAAGGGGAGATAATTTTTCCTGTTTCTAAGTAGAGTATGTCTTATTGACACTGTATTTTAGGATTATATATAATAAAGTAAAATTTGACTTTTTAACCACTAAGGAGGAGCATTTTTTTTATGTCAATCGAGGTAGGCAGCAAGTTACAGGGTAAAGTAACAGGTATTACAAATTTTGGGGCTTTTGTGGAGCTGCCAGAAGGCTTAACAGGTCTTGTTCATATTAGTGAAGTTGCTGATAATTATGTGAAAGATATTAACGATCACTTAAAAGTAGGCGACCAAGTAGAAGTAAAGGTTATCAATGTTGAAAAAGATGGCAAAATTGGCCTATCTATTAAGAAAGCGAAAGAACGTGAAAAAACAGAAGGAGATCGTCCACGCGGTGAATACCAACGTGGTGGTGATCAACAACGTTCTGGACGTCCACAACGTAATAATCGTTCTTCCAACAGAGATAACCGCGGTGGCGGTAACGAACGAGCTCCAAAAGAAACATTTGAGCAAAAGATGGCACGCTTTTTAAAAGATAGTGAAGATCGTTTAACTTCTTTAAAGCGTAACACAGAATCTAAACGTGGTGGCCGTGGCGCACGTCGCGGATAATAAGTCCGTTTAATTCTTAACATATAGAGAGGTACCCAGAGTAATTACTCGGGTACTTTTTTATGTGAGAGAATATATTTTTAAAAAAGTTTTTGAGATGTATTGACTTTAAAATATATCTGATGTAATATACTAATTGTCCGTTAAATACGACGACATGGCGGTGTAGCTCAGCTGGCTAGAGCGTACGGTTCATACCCGTGAGGTCGGGGGTTCGATCCCCTCCGCCGCTATATTTAATTTAACGGCCCGTTGGTCAAGTGGTTAAGACACCGCCCTTTCACGGCGGTAACACGGGTTCGAATCCCGTACGGGTCATCTAAAAAGATCATGCAAATTTGCATGGTCTTTTTTTGTTAAATATAAATTAAGACGTACAATACTTCTACAAAATCACCCTATATTTTCTGAACATTCTTTCAACTCACTTTAAATAAATTAAATACTATGTATATATGTAGATTTATTTCGAATAAAAAGTCGAACGATTATAAAAGTCAAAACTGTTGTTTTGACAAAAAAACCAATAATCATCTTTTATAATAACAGTAATTAAACTATGCAGGTGGTGTTAAAAATATGCCTAAAGCAGGAAGGAATACTATGAATACAAGTGCATTGGCGATGAATGAAAGTCAGCTTGGAACAATAAAGTGGACGAGTAAGTTGCGAATGAAGTTTGAAAAAGTTTTCTTTAGATGGGGATTCATTATTGCTGTTATTGGTTTTCTTTTGGGACGAGCATATATATTAACAAACATTTTACCGTTTGCATTGCCGTTTTTTGCTGCTGTTTATGTTATGAAGCGAGATAAAATGCCGCTCGCGTTCTTAGCCCTAATGGGGGGAGCACTTTCAGTTTCAATAGATAATTTATTTTTTACTTTTGCATCTATCTTTACCTTCTTTATTTATAATATCTTCTTTAGTCGGTTTACACGTAAAACTGTTGGACTTGTACCATTCCAAGTATTTATCTCCGCATTAACCGCACATTTAGTTGTTGTATATTTTGCACAGCAAACCGTCACCATGTATGATCTGCTCGTCAGTACGATCGAAGCGGGGCTTAGCTTCGTATTAACGATGATATTTTTACAAAGTGTTCCGCTTTTAGTGGAAAGGAAAGGGAAGCAACAAGCGTTAGAAACAGAAGAAATTGTTTGTTTAATTATATTACTAGCATCTGTTTTAACGGGCACAACGGATTGGTTTGTTTATGATGCTTCTATTCAACATATTTTCACTAGATATTTAGTATTAGTATTTGCCTTTATTGCAGGGGCAGCTACAGGGTCCACGGTAGGAGTTGTCACTGGGTTAATATTAAGTTTAGCAAATGTGGCGAGCTTGTCTCAACTTAGTCTCCTTGCCTTTTCAGGATTGCTTGGGGGATTGTTAAAAGAAGGGAAGCGTATAGGAGTTAGTTTAGGTTTATTAATTGGTACAAGCTTAATTACATTATATGTAGACAAGCAAACAAGTATTGTAACAACTTTAATTGAATCTGGTGTAGCGATTGTTTTCTTCTTATTAACACCGAAGCTTGTTATGGATCGTATTGCTAAATTTATGCCGGGTACACAGGAACATTCACAGGATCAACAACAATATTTAAGAAGAGTGCGCGATGTTACAGCAAACAAAATCAATCAATTTGCTAATGTATTTGCTGCTTTGTCTAATAGCTTTTCTGTATACGGGTATGTGGAGGAGGAAGATAAAGAAACAGAAGCTGATTTATTTTTAAGTACAATTACTGCAAAAACATGTCAAACATGCTTTAAGAAGGATCAATGTTGGGTAGTTAATTTTGATAAAACATACGATTATATGAAACAAATAATGAGTGAAACAGAAGAAGGAACGCTGCAGCATAATCGGAAGTTAGTTCGTGAATGGGACAAGCATTGTGTGAGAGGGAAGAAAGTAACGGATTTAGTAGCGGGTGAATTAGATCACTTCTATGAGGGGCAGAAATTAAGAAAACAAATGAAGGAAAATCGTAGAATTGTAGCGGAGCAATTACTAGGTGTATCAAAAGTGATGGAGGATTTCGCTAAGGAGATACAACGAGAAAGAGAGAACCATCAAGCGCAGGAGGAGCAAATTTTACAAGCGTTTCGTGATTTTGGTGTCGAAGTGGAGCATGTTGATATTTATTGTTTAGATAGAGGAAGTATTGATATTGAAATGTTGATTCCGGCTGCATCTAATGAACATGGGGAATGTGAGAAGTTGGTTGCTCCAATGCTTTCAGATATTTTAAAAGAGAATATCGTCGTTAAGCATGAAGAGAAATCCTCATATCCAAATGGGCACAGTTTAATATCATTTGGTTCAGCGAAGACATATTCTCTTGATACAGGATTGGCCACAGCTGCAAAAGGTGGTGGGTTTGTTTCAGGTGATTCCTACGCGATGATGGATTTGAGCGTTGGTAAATATGCACTTGCGATTAGTGATGGTATGGGAAATGGACAAAGGGCTCATATGGAGAGTAGGGAAACGGTAAAATTATTACAAAAGATACTTCAATCAGGTATTGATGAAGAAATAGCGATTAAGTCCATCAATTCGATTCTTTCTTTAAGGACGACAGAGGAGATGTATACAACGCTTGACTTGGCTATGGTAGATTTGCGGGATGCGAGTGCGAAGTTTTTAAAGATTGGATCGACGCCGAGTTTTGTTAAACGCGGAAATAATATTTTGAAAATTGAGGCAAGTAATTTGCCGATGGGAATCATTGAAGATGTTGAAGTTGATGTGGTTGGTGAGCAATTAAAAACGGGTGATCTTCTTATCATGATGAGTGACGGCATCTTTGAGGGAGCGCAACATGTGGAGAATCACGAATTATGGATAAAACGTAAAATTAAAGAACTACAAACAGAGGACCCACAGGAAATCGCTGATATTATTATGGAAGAAGTAATTCGCTCTGGTGATGGTTATATAAATGATGATATGACTATTGTGGTGGCGAAAGTAAAGAAAAATATGCCGAAGTGGGCTACGATTCCAATAGTAGGAATGCAGGCGCAATAAAATAATCAAAAAAACCTAGGTAGATGCCTAGGTTTTTTTGATTAAAAAGGTAATGTGATTACTTTGTTAAATATACAGGAGAGATGTAAGATAAAAATATGGATTTTGTACATCTTTTTTTTGCACAATGTTTGTAAAAGTTGTACCATTATATACAAGGTAACTAATGTTGTTGTTCTTGTTTAATGAAAGGTGATTGCGAAGTTGAAAGATGCATTTGTTGAAAAAGTAGATGACTTTGTAAAGCAGCATGATGTATTAAAGAAACATTCAACAATTGTTGTAGGGGTTTCTGGTGGTCCTGACTCTTTGGCTCTTTTATATTATTTGTTAGAAAAAAGGGCAGAAAAACAGCTAGAAATTGTAGTAGCACATGTGGACCATATGTTTAGAGGTAATGAATCTTATGAGGATTTACAGTTTGTACAGGTTCTTTGCAAAGAGCTAGGAGTTATTTGTGAAACGCTAAGGATTAATGTGTCGCAATATCAACAGCAATATGGAATGAATGCACAAGTTGCAGCTAGAGAATGCAGATATGCATTTTTGGAAAGAATAATGAAGAAATATGATGCGAGATATGTAGCTCTTGGTCACCATGGAGATGATCAAGTAGAGACGATTTTAATGCGCCTTGTACGAGGGAGTACTCCGAAAGGATACGCAGGCATTGCAGTGAAGCGATCTTTTCATAATGGATATTTAATTAGGCCGTTACTTGGGGTAACTAAGGAAGAAATTGTTGATTACTGTAATAAATTAAAAGTTATTCCGCGTATAGATCCGAGTAATAAAAAAGAAGTATATACAAGGAATCGATTACGTAAATATGTCCTTCCTTATTTGAAAGAAGAAAATCCACAAATGCATGAGAAATTCCAAAAATTTAGCGTGCAGATGCAAGAGGATGAGGCTTATTTGCAGGAATTAGCTTTTGAGAAAATGAATAAAGTAATTACAAAAAAAAGCGATAAACAAATTAGCTTATCAATTCCTGCCTTTGAATCCATGTCTATGCCTTTACAAAGAAGAGGGATTCAACTAATATTAAACTATCTTTATGAATATAAGATTCCATCTTCGCTTTCTTCTATACATATTGACAAGGTGATTGAATTTTTTAAGCGGGCACAACCTTCAGGTTCACTAGATTTTCCAGGTGGTTTGAAAATTGTTCGCACATACGAAGAATGTGGTTTTGGATTTAAACAAGAAATTGTTTCTCCTTTTTCGCAAGATTTATCAGTACCTGGGACAATTATATTGCCGAATGGGGATAAACTTGTAACAGAGGTGAGCGAAGATATACCGAGTAACATGAATGAAACAGTATTTGTTGCTAAGTATAATGATATATCGTATCCACTTCGTATTCGGTCTAGGGAAAATGGAGATCGCATGTCAATGCAAGGTATGGATGGTACAAAAAAGATAAAAGCTGTTTTTATCGAAGCGAAAGTACCAAAAGAAAAAAGAGAAGAATGGCCGATCGTTTGTGACGCAAGTGGAAATATTATTTGGGTACCCTTGTTGAAACGATCTGCGTTTGCTACTTCGAAAGAGCTAGCAAAGAAGGGTAAATACATGATTATTCACTACAAAAGCAAGGAGTCTTCCGGGAGGATAATGAAATGATGAATCAAGATATCGAAAAAGTATTAATTTCTGAAGAACAAATACAAGAAAAGGTGCGCGAACTAGGTGCAGTTATTGCAGAGGATTACAAAAATACAGTACCTCTTGCGATTGGTGTACTAAAGGGTGCAATGCCATTTATGGCAGATTTATTAAAGAGAACAGATACATATCTTGAAATGGATTTTATGGCTGTATCTAGCTACGGTCACTCTACAGTTTCGACAGGCGAAGTAAAAATCTTAAAAGATCTTGATACTTCGGTAGAAGGTCGCGATATTTTAATCGTTGAAGATATTATTGATAGCGGTCTTACACTAAGCTATTTAGTGGATCTGTTTAAATATCGTAAAGCGAAATCTGTAAAAATTGTTACTTTATTAGATAAGCCAACAGGCCGTAAGGTTGATCTGAAAGCAGATTATGTTGGATTTACTGTTCCTCATGAATTTGTTGTAGGATATGGATTAGATTATAAAGAGCAGTACCGTAATCTTCCTTATGTAGGAGTATTAAAACCAAGTGTTTACTCAAATTAATTAAATATAGGCGTTACAATTGTATAGGAAATTTTTTTTATGTTACGATTTACTATAGTGTTTATGCCGTGAGAGGAGGTTAGGAATGAATCGTATCTTCCGTAATACCATCTTTTATTTACTGATATTCTTAGTAGTAATTGGAATCGTGAGCTATTTTAATGGTTCGACGCAAAAAACGACATCAGTTAGCTACGATAAATTCATTACTCAACTTGAAAAAGGTGAAGTGCGTAATGTGCAGCTTCAACCGAAAAATGGTGTGTTTGAGGTAAAGGGACAATTCAAGACTTCTAGCCAAGGAGAACAATTTGTTACTTATGCACCAAATACTGAGGAATTACAAAAGAAAATTAATGATAAAGCGCAAGGGGCTGAAGTTAAGTATCAACCAGCAGAAGAAACAAGTGCTTGGGTAACGTTCTTTACTTCTATCATTCCGTTTGTCATTATCTTCATTTTATTCTTCTTCTTATTAAACCAAGCTCAGGGCGGCGGTAGTCGTGTTATGAACTTCGGGAAAAGTAAGGCGAAGCTATACAATGATGAAAAGAAAAAAATTCGTTTCAGAGATGTTGCTGGAGCGGATGAAGAGAAACAAGAACTTGTTGAGGTAGTTGAATTCTTGAAAGACCCTCGTAAGTTCGCTGAAGTTGGTGCCCGTATTCCGAAGGGTGTTCTATTAGTGGGACCTCCAGGTACAGGTAAAACTTTACTAGCACGTGCTGTTGCAGGTGAAGCAGGCGTTCCGTTCTTCTCTATTAGTGGTTCTGACTTCGTAGAGATGTTCGTCGGTGTCGGTGCATCCCGTGTACGTGATTTATTTGAAAACGCAAAGAAAAATGCTCCTTGTATCATTTTCATTGATGAAATTGATGCAGTAGGACGTCAACGTGGCGCGGGTCTTGGCGGTGGTCATGATGAGCGTGAACAAACGTTGAACCAATTGCTTGTTGAAATGGATGGATTCGGTGCAAACGAAGGTATTATTATCATCGCTGCGACAAACCGTCCTGATATTCTTGATCCAGCGTTATTACGTCCAGGTCGTTTTGACCGTCAAATTACAGTAGATCGTCCAGATGTAAATGGTCGTGAAGCTGTACTTAAGGTACACGCTCGTAATAAACCGCTTGATGAGAATGTCAACTTAAGAGCAATTGCAACTCGTACACCAGGATTCTCTGGTGCCGATCTTGAAAACTTATTAAACGAAGCTGCTTTAGTAGCTGCGCGTCAAGATAAGAAGAAAATTGATATGAGTGACATCGATGAAGCGACGGATCGTGTTATTGCAGGTCCAGCTAAGAAAAGTCGCGTTATCTCTGAAAAAGAACGTAATATCGTTGCATTCCATGAGGCTGGCCATACTGTAATTGGTGTTGTTCTTGATGAAGCAGATATCGTTCATAAAGTAACAATTGTCCCTCGTGGTCAAGCTGGTGGATATGCGGTAATGCTTCCGAAGGAAGATCGTTACTTCATGACAAAACCAGAGTTACTTGATAAAATCACTGGTTTACTTGGTGGTCGAGTAGCTGAGGAGATTGTATTTGGTGAAGCAAGTACAGGTGCTCACAACGACTTCCAACGTGCGACTGGTATTGCAAGACGTATGGTTACAGAATTCGGGATGAGTGATAAGCTTGGACCGATGCAATTTGGTAGCTCACAAGGTGGTCAGGTATTCTTAGGAAGAGACTTCCATTCAGAACAAAACTACAGTGATGCAATCGCGCATGAAATTGATGTGGAAATGCAAATAATTATTAAAGACTGTTATGCTCGCGCGAAACAAATTCTTACTGAAAAACGAGATAAGCTTGATATTATCGCAAAAACGTTACTTGAAGTAGAAACATTAGATGCAGAGCAAATTAATCATTTATATGATTATGGCAGATTACCTGAGCGTCCAACATCTTCAGATGATGTGAAAGTAAACATCAATATGAAGAAAGACGATGAAGATACAGAAGATAAGTAAGAAAAAAAGGAGTGACAATAGTCACTCCTTTTTTTGTGGAATGAATTTAAGTGGCAAAAAAAATTGAATGAAACTATTATTAAAAATTGAAATAGAGAGTAATCTTTTTGTACAATGATGAGTATAGAAAAACTGATTATATAAGTATGTGTGATATGATGTTTTTGTAAGTTTTATACATACTGCGCAAATATAGATTAAATAAGATAAGTGGTGAGAATATGATTTTTGTATTGGATGTAGGGAACACAAATGCGGTACTAGGTGTGTTTGAAGAGGGGGAACTTCGTCAGCATTGGCGCATGGAAACAGATCGTCATAAAACAGAAGATGAGTATGGGATGCTTGTAAAGCAGTTACTTGAGCATGAAGGTCTTTCTTTTGAAGATGTGAAAGGTATTATTGTGTCTTCAGTTGTACCGCCAATTATGTTCGCTTTAGAGCGTATGTGTGAAAAGTATTTTAAAATTAAACCGCTTGTAGTGGGGCCTGGGATAAAAACTGGCTTGAATATTAAATATGAAAATCCACGTGAAGTAGGCGCGGACCGAATTGTAAATGCAGTAGCAGGAATCCACTTATATGGAAGTCCGCTTATTATTGTTGATTTTGGTACGGCTACTACATATTGTTATATTAACGAAGAGAAGCATTATATGGGTGGCGTCATTACGCCGGGAATTATGATTTCGGCAGAGGCTTTATATAGCAGGGCAGCAAAGCTTCCTCGTATTGAAATTACAAAACCGGGTAGTGTTATCGGGAAGAATACAGTAAGTGCAATGCAATCAGGTATTCTTTATGGATACGTTGGACAAGTGGAAGGTATTGTTAAGCGTATGAAGGAAGAAGCTAAGCAAGAACCGAAAGTTATTGCAACAGGTGGATTAGCAAAATTAATTTCAGAAGAATCAAATGTAATTGATATTGTAGATCCGTTTTTAACGTTAAAAGGTTTGTATATGTTATATGAGCGTAATGCAAATTTACAACATGAGAAGGGTGAATAAATAAGTATGAAAGATTATTTAGTAAAAGCGTTAGCGTTTAATGGAGAGGTTCGTGCTTATAGTGTACGTACAACAAATACAGTAAGTGAGGCGCAAAAGCGTCATGATACATGGAGAACAGCTTCAGCGGCACTTGGTCGTTCTTTAACTGCGGGTACAATGATGGGTGCTATGTTAAAAGGCGAGCAGAAGTTAACGATTAAAGTAGAGGGTAACGGCCCGATTGGTCCTATCTTAGTCGATGCTCATGCAAATGGGGATGTACGTGGTTATGTAACGAATCCGCATGTTGATTTTGAAGGAACGGAACAAGGGAAATTACGTGTATATCAAGCGGTAGGTACAGAAGGATTTGTAACGGTAATTAAAGATATCGGTATGCGTGAACCGTTTATTGGTCAATCTCCCATTGTTTCAGGAGAACTAGGGGAAGATTTCACATATTATTTCGCGGTTTCTGAGCAGACGCCTTCTTCTGTAGGTGTTGGTGTTCTTGTAAATGGAGATGATAGCGTATTAGCGGCGGGTGGATTCATTCTTCAAATTATGCCAGGTGCGCAGGAAGAAACAATTTCATTTATTGAAGAGCGTCTTCAACAAATCCCGCCAGTATCACAATTAATCGAACAAGGTCTTTCTCCAGAAGAATTACTGTATGAAGTGCTTGGAGAAGATAAAGTGAAAGTGCTAGAAACAATGGATGTTCAATTTAATTGTACATGTTCACGTGAGCGTATTGAAAGTGTGCTAATTAGTTTAGGTAAAGCGGAGTTAGAACAAATTCGTGCAGAAGAAGAAGAGACGGAAGTTCACTGTCACTTCTGTAATGAACGATATAAATTCGCTAAAGAAGATATTACAAGTCTAATTGAGAAGCTGTAATAAAGAAGTTTAGGTGGAGAATCAGCCGCCCAAATAGATTGACAAATAGGGAATTTTCTGACAAAATCTAAATATAGATAAAACCAATAAAAATACTCGGTGTTAGGAGTGACAGGAATGCGAGTGGCACAATCAGTTTCAGAATTAATCGGGAAAACGCCGATCGTTAAGTTGAACCGCATCGTAGAATCAGACAGCGCAGATGTATATTTAAAATTAGAATTTATGAATCCGGGGAGCAGTGTTAAAGATCGTATCGCGTTAGCTATGATTGAAGATGCTGAAAATAAAGGATTATTAAAAGAGGGCGATACAATCATTGAGCCGACAAGTGGTAACACAGGTATTGGCTTAGCGATGGTAGCAGCTGCTAAAGGATATAAGGCAATTTTAGTAATGCCAGAAACAATGAGTATTGAGCGTCGTAATTTATTACGCGCTTACGGTGCTGAATTAGTATTGACTCCAGGACCTGAAGGAATGGGCGGAGCAATTCGAAAGGCAACTGAATTAGCAGAAGAACATGGGTACTTTATACCACAACAGTTCCAAAATCAAGCGAATCCAGAAATCCATCGTATAACAACAGGTCCAGAAATTGTTGAACAGATGGGGGATCAATTAGATGCTTTTATCGCAGGTATTGGTACAGGTGGAACAATTACAGGTGCCGGTGAAGTGCTGAAAGAGGCTTATAAAGATATCAAAATTTACGCGGTAGAACCTGCGGATTCACCAGTATTATCTGGTGGAAAGCCAGGACCACATAAGATCCAAGGAATTGGAGCGGGGTTTGTTCCGGAGACATTGGATGTAGAGGTATATGATGAAATTATTCAAGTGAAAACGGAGCAAGCGTTCGAATATGCGAGAAGAGTGGCTAAAGAAGAAGGTATTTTAGTTGGTATCTCTTCGGGAGCGGTCGTTTATGCAGCGACAGAAGTTGCGAAGAAATTAGGTAAAGGGAAAAAGGTACTTGTTATTATCCCAAGTAACGGTGAACGATATTTAAGTACACCACTTTATCAATTTGAGTCATAAGTGAATGTGATTTGAAAAGCATCCTTAAAAAAGGATGCTTTTTCTTTTTTGATTGGAAAAAGGAAAAGAGTGAATGACTAGAAAACTTCATGTAAAATAAGAAGTAGTATAATTAATTTATTTTCACTAGCCCTCAAGTGTAGTCATTCTCTATATAAATAATTTTATGTAGTTTGATTTGATTGGCTTAAGAGGGTGGGATAACAGAAGACGGGGTGTTGATATGCAACGAAGAAAATCTTTAGCGCTTTCTATTCCATATCAGTTAGATTTCTTTAAGCAATATAAATTTCTTTCTCAGGATAAGCCGCAACATATTTTGTTAGAAAGTGGACGTGGTGGTCGTTATAATATTGTTGGGCTGGATCCAGTAGCGGTAATTCAGGGTAAGAATGAGACGTTACATATAAGTGAAAGTGGTAAGGAAACAATAAAGCGAGGGAATCCGTTAGATTTAATGCAAGCGTATATGGAGAAATGGAAAACGGATTATAATCCGGAGTACCCACCTTTTCAAGGTGGGGCAATTGGATACTTTAGTTATGATTGTATCCGTTATATTGAAAAACTTTCTTCTCTTGCGAAGGATGATATTAATATACCTGACATATTCTTTTTGTTATTTGATGACGTGTTTGTGTATGATCAACAGGAGAGAGTGTTATGGATTATTACGCATTATGTAGATGAGTGTGAAGAGGCAGAAGAACGATTAAATGAATGGAAGGGTCTTTGGATGAAAGAAGCCCCCGAAGTGACTATGCCGTTTGAATCTCCTGAAAAGAAAAATGAAGCAGTCGCTTTTACGGAAGAGGGCTTTATGAAGGCCGTTGAACGTATTCAAGAATATATTGGAGCGGGTGATGTGTTTCAAGTAAACTTGTCGACAAGACAAGAAAGAACATTACAAACACATCCACTAGAAATATATACAAGTCTTCGTGAAATTAATCCATCTCCATATATGGGTTACTTGGAGTTTGGAGATTTTCAAATTGTTAGTGCTTCGCCTGAATTGCTAATTAAAAAGCAAGGAAAAGAAGTGAGTACAAGACCGATTGCTGGTACGCGCTCTCGAGGAGCAAGTGAGCAAGAGGATGAAGAATTAGCGAAAGAATTAATTGAAAATGAAAAGGAAAGAGCAGAGCATGTAATGCTTGTGGATTTAGAACGAAATGACTTGGGCCGGGTTTGTAAATATGGCACTGTTGAAGTAGATGAATTTATGGTAATTGAAAAATACTCACACGTTATGCATATTGTTTCTAATGTGCGTGGTGAGGTGGAAGTAGATAAAGATGCTTTCGATTTGGTGAAGGCTGTATTTCCTGGTGGGACAATTACCGGTGCCCCGAAAATACGTACGATGGAAATCATTGAAGAATTAGAACCTGTTCGCCGAGGGATTTATACGGGTTCAATTGGTTGGATTGGTTATTCTGGAGATACGGAATTGAATATTGTAATCCGAACACTACTTGCTAAAGATGGACAAGCGCATGTGCAAGCTGGAGCGGGTATTGTAATTGATTCAAATCCAAAAGATGAATATAAAGAGTCGTTAAAAAAAGCAATCGCTTTATGGCGTGCAAAAGAAAGTAGCGAAGAAACGGTTAGGTGAGAGAAATGATATTAATGATTGATAATTATGATTCTTTTACATTTAATTTAGTGCAATTTCTTGGAGAACTTGGACAAGAGCTTGTTGTTAAGCGTAATGATGAAGTGACTATTTCGGATATTGAGAATATGAAACCAGATTTTTTAATGATTTCGCCAGGTCCATGTAGTCCTAATGAGGCGGGAATCAGTATGGAGGTTATTAAATATTTTGCAGGTAAGCTTCCGATTTTTGGGGTCTGTCTTGGACATCAATCAATTGCGCAAGTATTTGGAGGGGATGTTGTCAGGGCAGAGCGTTTGATGCATGGAAAAACATCTTTAATGCATCATGATGGGCAGACGATTTTTTCTGATATCCCAAATCCATTTACCGCGACACGTTATCACTCTCTTATCGTTAAAAAAGAGACGTTACCGAATTGTTTAGAGATAACATCTTGGACTGAAGAAGGTGAAATTATGGCGCTTCGTCATAAAACGTTGCCGATTGAAGGGGTACAATTCCATCCGGAATCTATTATGACTTCTCATGGGAAAGAGTTGCTACAGAATTTCATTCGCAAATATAGCCCAAGTGTGACATCGTGTTAATTTACGTAAATGGCTCGTATGTAGAAGCGAGTGAAGCGAAAATTTCTCCTTATGACCACGGTTACCTATATGGACTTGGGGTTTTTGAGACATTTCGTATTTATAATGGTCATCCCTTTTTATTGGATGATCATTATGAACGCTTAATGGATGCGCTAGATATATTGCAAATCAAATGGACAATGACAAAAGATGAAGTGATGCTTATTTTAAAGAATCTACTTGTTAAGAATGGGTTAAAGCATGCATATGTGCGCTTAAATGTATCGGCGGGTATAGATGAAATAGGATTACAAACGGAAGTATATGAAGAACCGTCTGTTATTGTTTTTATAAAACCTTTAGCATCTCCAGGGAATGTAGTGGAAAAAGAAGGAGTTATTTTAAAGCAAGTGAGAAATACACCAGAGGGTGCATTTCGCTTGAAGTCCCATCATTATTTAAATAATATTTTAGGGAAACGCGAAATTGGAAATGTTGTGAATAAGGAAGGTATTTTTCTTACCGAAACAGGTTATGTTGCAGAGGGTATTGTTTCGAATCTCTTTTTTGTTAAAGGAGATATTTTATATACTCCTTCATTAGAAACAGGGATTTTAAACGGAATCACTCGTGCGTTTATTATAAAGGCTGCTGAAGAGCTAGATATAGAAGTAAAGGAAGGTTTCTTTACAAAAGATGAATTGCTTTCAGCGGATGAAGTGTTCGTAACGAACTCTATTCAAGAGATTGTCCCTCTTTATCGTATAGAGGAGAAAGATTTCCCAGGTAAAGTGGGAGTGGTTACAAAAAGACTTATGGATCTTTATGGAGTGCAGAGAGAGAAATTGTGGAGCAGAAATGAATTGCGAAGAGGAGATGTGTAGTTTGAAGTGGGATTATGATTTGCGCTGCGGCGAATATACATTGAACTTAAATGAAAAGACATTAATTATGGGGATTTTAAATGTAACGCCAGATTCATTTTCTGATGGTGGGAGTTACAACGAAGTAGATGCTGCGGTGCGACATGCGAAAGAAATGAAAAGTGAAGGTGCCCATATTATTGATATTGGCGGCGAATCTACCCGCCCGGGTTTCGCTAAAGTTTCAGTAGAAGAGGAAATAAAGCGAGTTGTTCCAATGATTCAGGCAGTGTCAAAAGAAGTAAAGCTACCTATTTCTATTGATACGTATAAAGCTGAGGTTGCGAAACAAGCGATTGAAGCTGGTGCTCATATTATTAATGATATTTGGGGAGCGAAGGCGGAACCGAGGATTGCTGAAGTTGCAGCCTATTATGATGTGCCCATTATCTTAATGCATAACCGAGATAATATGAATTACCGCAATTTAATGGCCGATATGATTGCTGATTTGTATGAAAGTATTAAAATTGCTAAAGATGCTGGTGTGCGAGATGAGAATATTATTTTAGACCCAGGTATCGGTTTTGCGAAAACACCTGAGCAAAATTTAGAAGCGATGCGCAATTTAGAACAATTAAATGTACTGGGTTACCCAGTTCTCTTAGGTACTTCAAGAAAGTCCTTTATTGGCCATGTGTTAGATTTGCCAGTGGAGGAACGTCTTGAAGGAACGGGAGCTACCGTTTGTCTTGGTATTGAAAAGGGCTGTGAGTTTATCCGTGTTCATGATTTGAAAGAAATGGCGCGTATGGCTAAGATGATGGACGCGATGATTGGTAAGGGGGCAAAGTAATTGGATAAAATTTATATCCATGATATGGAGTTTTACGGTTATCATGGTGTATTCCCAGAAGAAAATAAATTGGGTCAGAGATTTAAAGTGGATTTAACGGTGGAGTTGGATTTAAAACGTGCAGGAGAAAGCGACGACTTAGAGTATTCTGTCAATTACGGGGAGCTTTTCGAACTATGTAGAAAAGTGGTTGAAGATAGAACGTATAAGCTTGTAGAGAGTATTGCTGAAAATATCGCTACAGATATATTGAAACAATATGAGAGTATTTCACAGTGTACAATTAAGGTAATTAAACCGGATCCGCCGATACCGGGACATTATCGTGCTGTAGCGGTAGAAATTACGAGAGAACGTCCATGAATAATATAGCGTACATTGCATTAGGTTCCAATATTGGGGAGCGTTATACTTATTTAACTGAAGCAATTCAGTTTTTAAATAAAAACCAGCATATCCAAGTTGATGATGTTTCGTCTGTATATGAAACTGATCCGGTTGGCTATACTGACCAAAATTGCTTTTTAAATTTAGTTATAAAAATTTCTACCAATTTATCACCGCAAGAATTATTGAAAGTAACACAAAAGGTAGAGAATGACCTAGGAAGAAAAAGGGAAATTAGATGGGGCCCGAGGACCATCGACCTTGACATTTTACTATATAATCAAGAAAATATTGAAGCAGAGAATCTTATTGTTCCGCATCCGCGGATGTTCGAAAGAGCTTTTGTTATCGTTCCGTTGTTAGAAATCAATCAAGATATAAAACAAGACATTTCACGTTCACAAGTAGAAGAAATGAAAAGGCGAGAGGGAGTAACGGTATGGAAGCAGAAAAATGGGGAAGACGCATTCGTGCTTTTCGAAAGCTAAAAGGCTATACGCAAGAAGGTTTTGCGAAAGAATTAGGGGTATCTGTATCGGTTTTAGGTGAAGTTGAGAGGGGCAATAGATCACCTTCCCAAGATTTTGTAGTAGAAGTCGCTAAAACATTAAACGTTTCAATAGACGAATTGATGCCAAAGTGACCGTAAAGGAAGGAGTAAGTCGGGTGTTAAAGATTGCAAATATTGAGATGAAAAATCCAGTTGTACTAGCACCGATGGCGGGAGTGTGTAACTCTGCATTCCGTTTGACGGTAAAAGAATTTGGTGCAGGTTTAGTTTGTGCTGAAATGGTAAGTGATAAGGCAATATTACTTAATAACAAAAGAACATTAGATATGTTATATATCGATGAGAGAGAAAAGCCATTAAGTTTACAAATTTTTGGTGGAGAGAAAGAAACTCTTGTAGATGCTGCGAAATACGTAGATAAATATACGACAGCAGACATTATTGATATTAATATGGGGTGCCCAGTACCGAAAATCACTAAGTGTGATGCAGGAGCAAAGTGGCTTTTAGACCCAAATAAAATATATGAGATGGTAGCGGCGGTTGTAGATGCTGTTGAAAAGCCAGTTACAGTTAAAATGCGTATTGGTTGGGATGAAGAACATATTTTCGCAATAGAAAATGCTAGAGCTGTTGAGCGTGCTGGTGGACAAGCGATAGCGGTTCATGGGCGTACACGAGTGCAAATGTATGAAGGTAAAGCGGATTGGAATATTATTAAACAAGTAAAGCAGGCTGTAAATATTCCGGTTATCGGAAATGGTGATGTCGAAACACCACAAGATGCAAAGCGTATGCTTGATGAAATTGGTGTAGATGGTGTTATGATTGGTCGCGCTGCTCTTGGAGATCCGTGGATGATTTATCGTACGGTAAAGTATTTAGAGACAGGTGAGTTAATGCCGGAACCAACAGTGCGTGAGAAAATTGATGTATGTATGTTGCATCTAGATCGTCTTATCGATTTAAAGAACGAAAATGTTGCCGTAAGAGAGATGAGAAA
>NZ_JBBOPN010000001.1:85000-87500 GCF_038003645.1 Bacillus sp. FSL E2-0195
AGACAACTAGGATGTTGGCTCAGAAGCAGCCACCATTTAAAGAGTGCGTAATAGCTCACTAGTCGAGTGACTCTGCGCCGAAAATGTACCGGGGCTAAATACACCACCGAAGCTGCGAATTGATACCAATGGTATCAGTGGTAGGGGAGCGTTCTAAGTGCAGTGAAGTCAGACCGGAAGGACTGGTGGAGCGCTTAGAAGTGAGAATGCCGGTATGAGTAGCGAAAGACGGGTGAGAATCCCGTCCACCGAATGCCTAAGGTTTCCTGAGGAAGGCTCGTCCGCTCAGGGTTAGTCAGGACCTAAGCCGAGGCCGACAGGCGTAGGCGATGGACAACAGGTTGATATTCCTGTACCACCTCTTTATCGTTTGAGCAATGGAGGGACGCAGAAGGATAGAAGAAGCGTGCGATTGGTTGTGCACGTCCAAGCAGTTAGGCTGATAAGTAGGCAAATCCGCTTATCGTGAAGGCTGAGCTGTGATGGGGAAGCTCCTTATGGAGCGAAGTCTTTGATTCCCCGCTGCCAAGAAAAGCTTCTAGCGAGATAAAAGGTGCCTGTACCGCAAACCGACACAGGTAGGCGAGGAGAGAATCCTAAGGTGTGCGAGAGAACTCTGGTTAAGGAACTCGGCAAAATGACCCCGTAACTTCGGGAGAAGGGGTGCTTTCTTAACGGAAAGCCGCAGTGAATAGGCCCAAGCGACTGTTTAGCAAAAACACAGGTCTCTGCGAAGCCGTAAGGCGAAGTATAGGGGCTGACACCTGCCCGGTGCTGGAAGGTTAAGGAGAGGGGTTAGCGTAAGCGAAGCTCTGAACTGAAGCCCCAGTAAACGGCGGCCGTAACTATAACGGTCCTAAGGTAGCGAAATTCCTTGTCGGGTAAGTTCCGACCCGCACGAAAGGTGTAACGATTTGGGCACTGTCTCAACCAGAGACTCGGTGAAATTATAGTACCTGTGAAGATGCAGGTTACCCGCGACAGGACGGAAAGACCCCGTGGAGCTTTACTGTAGCCTGATATTGAATTTTGGTACAGTTTGTACAGGATAGGCGGGAGCCATTGAAACCGGAGCGCTAGCTTCGGTGGAGGCGCTGGTGGGATACCGCCCTGACTGTATTGAAATTCTAACCTACGGGTCTTATCGACCCGGGAGACAGTGTCAGGTGGGCAGTTTGACTGGGGCGGTCGCCTCCTAAAGTGTAACGGAGGCGCCCAAAGGTTCCCTCAGAATGGTTGGAAATCATTCGTAGAGTGCAAAGGCATAAGGGAGCTTGACTGCGAGACCTACAAGTCGAGCAGGGACGAAAGTCGGGCTTAGTGATCCGGTGGTTCCGCATGGAAGGGCCATCGCTCAACGGATAAAAGCTACCCCGGGGATAACAGGCTTATCTCCCCCAAGAGTCCACATCGACGGGGAGGTTTGGCACCTCGATGTCGGCTCATCGCATCCTGGGGCTGTAGTCGGTCCCAAGGGTTGGGCTGTTCGCCCATTAAAGCGGTACGCGAGCTGGGTTCAGAACGTCGTGAGACAGTTCGGTCCCTATCCGTCGTGGGCGCAGGAAATTTGAGAGGAGCTGTCCTTAGTACGAGAGGACCGGGATGGACGCACCGCTGGTGTACCAGTTGTTCTGCCAAGGGCATAGCTGGGTAGCTATGTGCGGAAGGGATAAGTGCTGAAAGCATCTAAGCATGAAGCCCCCCTCAAGATGAGATTTCCCATAGCGTAAGCTAGTAAGATCCCTGAAAGATGATCAGGTTGATAGGTTCGAGGTGGAAGCATGGTGACATGTGGAGCTGACGAATACTAATAGATCGAGGACTTAACCATATAATATGAAGCAAATGTTATCTAGTTTTGAAAGAATATAAAAAACTTGTTGACTTTCAAAAGTTAATGAGTTATAATAATTCTTGTCTTAAATGAATATAGTCTGGTAATGATGGCAGAGAGGCCACACCCGTTCCCATACCGAACACGGAAGTTAAGCTCTCTAGCGCCGATGGTAGTTGGGACCTTGTCCCTGTGAGAGTAGGACGTTGCCAGGCAATTTGGAGGATTAGCTCAGCTGGGAGAGCACCTGCCTTACAAGCAGGGGGTCGGCGGTTCGATCCCGTCATCCTCCACCATTTAGCCGACTTAGCTCAATTGGTAGAGCAACTGACTTGTAATCAGTAGGTTGGGGGTTCAAGTCCTCTAGTCGGCACCAGTTTTTAATTGTACGAGCCATTAGCTCAGTTGGTAGAGCATCTGACTTTTAATCAGAGGGTCGAAGGTTCGAATCCTTCATGGCTCACCATTTTAATGAAATATGCGGGTGTGGCGGAATTGGCAGACGCACTAGACTTAGGATCTAGCGCCTTTGGCGTGGGGGTTCGACTCCCTTCACCCGCACTTTTAATAAAATAACTCAAACATGTCTTGCGGAAGTAGTTCAGTGGTAGAATACAACCTTGCCAAGGTTGGGGTCGCGGGTTCGAATCCCGTCTTCCGCTCCAA
>NZ_JBBOPN010000001.1:90000-250000 GCF_038003645.1 Bacillus sp. FSL E2-0195
CCCGTAGTCGAAACTTCGTTCTCTCTTGAATGTATCCTGAGTACGGCGGAACACGTGAAATTCCGTCGGAATCTGGGAGGACCATCTCCCAAGGCTAAATACTCCCTAGTGATCGATAGTGAACCAGTACCGTGAGGGAAAGGTGAAAAGCACCCCGGAAGGGGAGTGAAAGAGATCCTGAAACCGTGTGCCTACAAATAGTCAGAGCCCGTTAATGGGTGATGGCGTGCCTTTTGTAGAATGAACCGGCGAGTTACGATCCCGTGCGAGGTTAAGCTGAAGAGGCGGAGCCGCAGCGAAAGCGAGTCTGAATAGGGCGTTTAGTACGTGGTCGTAGACCCGAAACCAGGTGATCTACCCATGTCCAGGGTGAAGTTCAGGTAACACTGAATGGAGGCCCGAACCCACGCACGTTGAAAAGTGCGGGGATGAGGTGTGGGTAGCGGAGAAATTCCAATCGAACCTGGAGATAGCTGGTTCTCCCCGAAATAGCTTTAGGGCTAGCCTTAAGTGTAAGAGTCTTGGAGGTAGAGCACTGATTGAACTAGGGGTCCTCATCGGATTACCGAATTCAGTCAAACTCCGAATGCCAATGACTTATCCTTAGGAGTCAGACTGCGAGTGATAAGATCCGTAGTCAAGAGGGAAACAGCCCAGATCGCCAGCTAAGGTCCCAAAGTGTGTATTAAGTGGAAAAGGATGTGGAGTTGCTTAGACAACTAGGATGTTGGCTCAGAAGCAGCCACCATTTAAAGAGTGCGTAATAGCTCACTAGTCGAGTGACTCTGCGCCGAAAATGTACCGGGGCTAAATACACCACCGAAGCTGCGAATTGATACCAATGGTATCAGTGGTAGGGGAGCGTTCTAAGTGCAGTGAAGTCAGACCGGAAGGACTGGTGGAGCGCTTAGAAGTGAGAATGCCGGTATGAGTAGCGAAAGACGGGTGAGAATCCCGTCCACCGAATGCCTAAGGTTTCCTGAGGAAGGCTCGTCCGCTCAGGGTTAGTCAGGACCTAAGCCGAGGCCGACAGGCGTAGGCGATGGACAACAGGTTGATATTCCTGTACCACCTCTTTATCGTTTGAGCAATGGAGGGACGCAGAAGGATAGAAGAAGCGTGCGATTGGTTGTGCACGTCCAAGCAGTTAGGCTGATAAGTAGGCAAATCCGCTTATCGTGAAGGCTGAGCTGTGATGGGGAAGCTCCTTATGGAGCGAAGTCTTTGATTCCCCGCTGCCAAGAAAAGCTTCTAGCGAGATAAAAGGTGCCTGTACCGCAAACCGACACAGGTAGGCGAGGAGAGAATCCTAAGGTGTGCGAGAGAACTCTGGTTAAGGAACTCGGCAAAATGACCCCGTAACTTCGGGAGAAGGGGTGCTTTCTTAACGGAAAGCCGCAGTGAATAGGCCCAAGCGACTGTTTAGCAAAAACACAGGTCTCTGCGAAGCCGTAAGGCGAAGTATAGGGGCTGACACCTGCCCGGTGCTGGAAGGTTAAGGAGAGGGGTTAGCGTAAGCGAAGCTCTGAACTGAAGCCCCAGTAAACGGCGGCCGTAACTATAACGGTCCTAAGGTAGCGAAATTCCTTGTCGGGTAAGTTCCGACCCGCACGAAAGGTGTAACGATTTGGGCACTGTCTCAACCAGAGACTCGGTGAAATTATAGTACCTGTGAAGATGCAGGTTACCCGCGACAGGACGGAAAGACCCCGTGGAGCTTTACTGTAGCCTGATATTGAATTTTGGTACAGTTTGTACAGGATAGGCGGGAGCCATTGAAACCGGAGCGCTAGCTTCGGTGGAGGCGCTGGTGGGATACCGCCCTGACTGTATTGAAATTCTAACCTACGGGTCTTATCGACCCGGGAGACAGTGTCAGGTGGGCAGTTTGACTGGGGCGGTCGCCTCCTAAAGTGTAACGGAGGCGCCCAAAGGTTCCCTCAGAATGGTTGGAAATCATTCGTAGAGTGCAAAGGCATAAGGGAGCTTGACTGCGAGACCTACAAGTCGAGCAGGGACGAAAGTCGGGCTTAGTGATCCGGTGGTTCCGCATGGAAGGGCCATCGCTCAACGGATAAAAGCTACCCCGGGGATAACAGGCTTATCTCCCCCAAGAGTCCACATCGACGGGGAGGTTTGGCACCTCGATGTCGGCTCATCGCATCCTGGGGCTGTAGTCGGTCCCAAGGGTTGGGCTGTTCGCCCATTAAAGCGGTACGCGAGCTGGGTTCAGAACGTCGTGAGACAGTTCGGTCCCTATCCGTCGTGGGCGCAGGAAATTTGAGAGGAGCTGTCCTTAGTACGAGAGGACCGGGATGGACGCACCGCTGGTGTACCAGTTGTTCTGCCAAGGGCATAGCTGGGTAGCTATGTGCGGAAGGGATAAGTGCTGAAAGCATCTAAGCATGAAGCCCCCCTCAAGATGAGATTTCCCATAGCGTAAGCTAGTAAGATCCCTGAAAGATGATCAGGTTGATAGGTTCGAGGTGGAAGCATGGTGACATGTGGAGCTGACGAATACTAATAGATCGAGGACTTAACCATATAATATGAAGCAAATGTTATCTAGTTTTGAAGGAATATACCTTCATAGTTTGGTGATGATGGCAGAGAGGTCACACCCGTTCCCATACCGAACACGGAAGTTAAGCTCTCTAGCGCCGATGGTAGTTGGGACCTTGTCCCTGTGAGAGTAGGACGTCGCCAAGCAAAATAAAAACACAAGTCTTTTGACTTGTGTTTTTTCGTGTTTCTTTTTACAATTCATAGTAATTTAAAAAATCTTTACTTAAAGAATCGTCCTTTTGATTAAAGACAGGGAAATGTGGCTAGGATAGTGAATAAGCAAAAGAGTTGCAAATTTTTTTAATACGTATATAATTAAAGTCAAAGATAGTCAAAGTCAATAAAGGTGGCGGATAAATGAGAAATATATCTGATATCATTGAGAAATATCTAAAGCAAGTTATTGACTTAAGCAATAATAATGCGATTGAAATCAAGAGGAATGAGGTCGCTGATCGATTCGATTGTGTGCCGTCTCAAATCAACTATGTAATCAATACCCGTTTTACGTTAGAAAGAGGATTCGTAGTAGAAAGTAAACGAGGTGGAGGAGGTTACATTCGCATTATAAAAGTCAAACTGCATGATGATATAGACATTATTGATCAAATGCTTCATATGATTGATCATAGCGTTGTACAAGGAAATGCAGAAAGCATGATTATACGTTTAATAGAAGAGGGTATTATAACAAATCGTGAAGCTAAACTTATGTTAAGCGTACTAGATCGTTCTGTATTATTAATGGATGTTCCTTCTCGAGATGAACTTAGGGCTCGAATATTATGCGCAATGTTAAGAACACTGAAATATAAATAAATATAACTTTTGTTAAGAATGATAGCTAAGATAATGCAGTTTAATATTGTAGGGATTTTGAAAGATGACATGTGCTTTTACTAAATGGATTAAGGAAAGAGAACAATCTAGTAATGTATGAAAAGTATCATGAGATAGATCGTTCCTGTTGTAAAGGTGGGGGATAGCGATGACTTGTCAAAACTGTAATATAAGACCAGCAACTTTACATTATACAAAAGTAATCAACGGAAAAAAGGCGGAAGTTCATCTTTGCGAGCAATGTGCAGAACAAAGTGGCTATACGTCTTTCTTTCAATCACCGCAGTCTAATTTTTCATTCCATGACCTATTAGCCGGATTATTGCATAGTGAACCGGCAATGTTTGAAGAAGGGCAAGATGCATTTTCAAATACAAATATATCAAGATGTCCGAATTGTAAGATGACATATGAACAATTTACAAAAGTGGGACGCTTTGGATGTGCTTCTTGTTACGATACATTTAAGGGGCATTTAAAACCATTGTTAAAACGACTTCACGGTGGGCATACGGATCATTGTGGAAAAATTCCTGAACGTATAGAAGGAAATATCTACTTAAAGAAAGAATTAGATGAACTAAAACTCAATCTGAAACAATATGTACAGAAAGAGGAATTTGAGAAAGCGGCTGAAGTACGAGATAAAATTCGAGGTCTTGTAAATCAGCTTAGTGAGCATAGAGAGGGGGAATAGTTCTATGTCACTGGACAGAATCATGAATGAAGCGATTAGTCCATGGATGAAGGGAGATGGCCCTGATTCTGATATTGTTTTAAGTAGTCGAATTCGTTTGGCTCGTAATTTTAAAAAATATCAATTCTCTACTATGCAAAACGAGGAAGAAGCTAAGCAGATTCATGAGTTATTTAAGAAGAAGTTTATAAAAAAACCTGTAGAACCTTTTGGGGAGTTTGAACTATTAAAAATGAATGAATTAAATCCTCTTCAAAGGAGAGTTTTAGTTGAGAAGCATTTAATTAGTCCAAATCTTGCAGGAACAGAATACGGAGCATGCCTACTATCAGAAAGTGAACATATAAGTATCATGCTTAATGAAGAGGATCATGTTAGGATTCAGTGCCTATTTTCAGGTTTACAGTTATCAGAGGCGCTTCAAAGTGCCAATCAAATAGATAATTGGATCGAGGAGCAGGTTGAATATGCTTTTGATGAATCGCTTGGATATATTACGAGTTGTCCCACTAACGTCGGTACAGGATTAAGGGCTTCGGTAATGATTCATTTGCCGGGACTGGTTTTAACGAAAAGAATTAACCGTATTATACAAGTAATTCAAAAATTAGGGTTAGTAGTAAGAGGAATATACGGTGAAGGTAGCGAAGCGTTAGGTAATATATTTCAAGTGTCAAATCAAATGACACTAGGGAAATCAGAAGAAGATATTATTGCAGATTTAAAGAGTGTCATTCAACAAATCATCCATCAAGAAAAAACGGCTAGAGAATTAATTGTACAAAATTCAAGCATTGAGCTTGAAGATAAGGTATATCGTTCTTACGGAATACTAGCTAACAGTCGTTTAATTCAATCTGCAGAAGCAGCCACTTGCTTATCAGATGTACGGCTTGGTATTGACTTAGGATATATACAAGGTATATCGAGAAATATTTTAACTGAGTTAATGGTTCTTACTCAGCCAGGCATTTTGCAACAATATGCAGGAGGACCTTTAGGACCAGAAGAAAGAGATTATCGAAGAGCAACCTTAATCCGTGAGCGATTACGAATTGAACAAAATTAAGCGCAAGTAGGAGGCGATTTCTATGATGTTTGGAAGATTTACAGAACGAGCACAGAAAGTATTAGCTTTATCTCAAGAGGAAGCAATTCGCATTGGGCATAATAATATTGGAACAGAACATATTTTACTTGGGCTTGTACGCGAAGGTGAAGGAATTGCAGCAAAAGCGTTAATTGCTCTTGGATTAAGTCCAGAGAAAGTTCAAAAAGAGGTAGAAGCATTAATTGGACGTGGAACGGAAGCTTCTCAAACAGTACATTACACACCTCGTGCTAAAAAAGTTATTGAGTTGTCTATGGACGAAGCTCGTAAGCTAGGCCATTCCTACGTTGGAACAGAACATATTTTACTTGGTTTAATCCGTGAAGGTGAAGGTGTAGCAGCACGCGTTTTAAATAATTTAGGTGTAAGCCTAAATAAAGCAAGACAACAAGTGTTACAACTCCTTGGAAGTAATGAAGCTAGTTCAGGTCACCAGGGTGGTTCATCAACAAATGCGAATACACCTACACTTGACAGTCTAGCACGTGATTTAACAGTTGTTGCACGTGAAAATCGTTTAGATCCTGTTATTGGACGTAGTAAAGAAATTCAACGTGTAATTGAAGTGTTAAGCCGTAGAACAAAAAACAATCCAGTATTAATTGGAGAACCTGGTGTAGGTAAGACAGCAATTGCGGAAGGATTAGCACAGCAAATTGTAAATAATGAAGTTCCTGAAACTTTAAGAGATAAGCGTGTTATGACATTAGATATGGGTACAGTTGTTGCTGGAACAAAATATCGTGGTGAATTTGAGGATCGTTTAAAGAAAGTGATGGATGAGATTCGCCAAGCTGGTAACATCATTCTATTTATTGATGAGCTTCATACGTTAATTGGTGCAGGAGGGGCGGAAGGTGCAATTGATGCATCGAATATTTTAAAACCATCTTTAGCACGTGGTGAATTACAATGTATTGGTGCAACAACTTTAGACGAATATCGTAAATATATTGAAAAGGATGCGGCATTAGAAAGACGTTTCCAACCAATTCATGTTGATGAACCAAACTTAGAAGAATCAGTTCAGATTTTAAAAGGTTTACGTGACCGTTATGAGGCGCATCACCGCGTATCTATTACAGATGATGCAATCGATGCGGCTGTAAAACTTTCAGATCGTTACATTACAGACCGTTTTTTACCTGATAAAGCAATCGATTTAATTGATGAGGCTGCATCAAAAGTGCGCTTACGTTCTTATACAACACCGCCAAACTTAAAAGAGCTTGAAGTGAAGCTTGAGGAAATTAGAAAAGAAAAAGATGCAGCTGTACAAAGCCAAGAATTTGAAAAAGCTGCTTCCTTACGTGATATGGAACAACGTTTGCGTGAAAAGTTAGAAGATACAAAGCGTCAGTGGAAAGAGAAACAAGGACAAGAAAACTCAGAAGTAACAGTAGAAGATATTGCAAATGTCGTTTCCACATGGACGCGTATTCCAGTTTCTAAACTTGCACAAACAGAGACAGATAAATTATTAAACTTGGAATCAATTTTACATGATCGTTTAATTGGGCAGGATGAAGCAGTTGTAGCTGTGGCAAAAGCTGTTCGTCGTGCGAGAGCGGGATTAAAAGATCCGAAACGTCCAATTGGCTCATTTATTTCCTAGGACCTACTGGTGTAGGTAAAACAGAACTAGCAAGGGCATTAGCGGAATCTATGTTCGGTGATGAGGATGCAATGATCCGCATCGATATGTCTGAGTACATGGAAAAGCATTCTACTTCTCGTTTAGTTGGATCTCCTCCAGGATATGTTGGATATGAAGAAGGTGGACAATTAACAGAGAAAGTTCGTCGTAAGCCATATTCAGTTGTCTTATTAGATGAAGTAGAGAAAGCTCATCCTGATGTGTTTAATATTTTACTACAAGTATTAGAAGATGGCCGTTTAACAGATTCTAAAGGACGTACAGTTGATTTCCGTAATACAATTGTTATTATGACGTCTAATGTTGGTGCAGACGCATTAAAACGTAATAAACATCTTGGATTTAACGTACAAGATGAGAGCCGCGATTATTCAGATATGAAAGGTAAAGTAATGGATGAATTGAAAAAAGCATTTCGTCCAGAATTCTTAAACCGTATTGATGAAATTATCGTGTTCCATATGCTTGAGAAAAAACATATTCAAGAAATTGTAACTCTTATGGTGAATCAGTTAGTGAATCGCTTAAAAGAACAAGAGATTGAATTGCATTTAACAGAAGGAGCAATTTCAGCAATTGCTGATAAAGGATTTGATCGAGAGTACGGTGCTCGTCCGCTTCGTAGAGCAATTCAAAAACATGTAGAAGATAGACTATCAGAAGAACTGTTAAAAGGTGCTATTGAGAAAGGACAAAAAGTTATCTTTGATATAGAAGGAGAATCATTTGTCATTCATAGTGCGGAAAAGGTAAAATAAGTATAGACAAACAAAGAGGGCTACGCGATAGCCCTCTTTCTTGTACGAGAAGGATAAACGTTTGTAGATGAAAGTGAAGTGAACTATAAAAGATATGGCTAAAAAGAAAACAAAATTTACATGTCAAGAATGTGGTTATCAGTCGCCAAAATATATGGGGAAATGTCCTGGATGTGGTCAATGGAATACGCTTGTTGAAGAGATGGAACCAGTTGTATCATCAAGACGCCTTAATTATGCCAATGCAATTCAATCAGAAGTAACAAAACCAAGACGCTTAACAGAGGTAGAAACAAAGTCTGAGGCGCGTATTGAAACGAAATTTCAAGAGTTTAACCGTGTACTTGGTGGCGGGATTGTAGATGGATCTTTAGTACTTATTGGTGGAGACCCTGGGATTGGGAAATCAACATTGTTATTACAAATTTCATCGCAATTAGCAGATTCTTTATATGATGTACTATACATATCAGGTGAGGAGTCAGCAAAGCAGATCAAACTTCGTGCAGATCGTTTGCATGTAAAGGGTAGTAATCTATTTGTTGTAGCAGAGACTGATTTACAGAGAATTGCAGCGCACATTGAGGAGATGAATCCAGCTTTTGTTGTTATTGACTCCATCCAGACGATACATTTACCTGAAGTGACGTCAGCCCCAGGGAGTGTAACGCAAGTACGTGAATGTACAGCGGAATTAATGAAACTTGCAAAGACGAAAGGGATTCCTATTTTTATCGTCGGACATGTGACAAAAGAAGGGGCAATTGCAGGACCACGTATGCTAGAACATATGGTTGATGCAGTTCTTTACTTTGAAGGAGATCGTCACCATACATATCGTATTTTGCGAGCTGTGAAGAACCGTTTTGGTTCCACAAATGAAATGGGTATCTTTGAAATGAAGGAACTAGGTCTTGCAGAAGTACTAAATCCTTCTGAAATTTTCCTTGAGGAACGTCCAGTTGGAGTTGCAGGATCCACAGTGGTTGCTTCAATGGAAGGAACAAGGCCGGTTTTAGTAGAAATACAAGCATTAATCTCCCCTACTAGTTTTGGAAATCCTCGAAGAATGGCGACGGGAATTGATCATAACCGCGTTTCACTTATTATGGCAGTGCTAGAAAAAAGAACAGGTTTATTGTTGCAAAATCAAGACGCATATTTAAAAGTTGCGGGTGGCTTGAAATTAGATGAACCAGCAATCGATTTAGCTGTCGCCTTAAGTATTGCTTCAAGTTTCAGAGATAAAGCTACTGCGCCAGCCGATGCGGTAATAGGAGAAGTAGGCCTAACTGGAGAAATAAGAAGAGTATCAAGAATTGAACAACGTGTACAAGAAGCAGCGAAATTAGGATTTCAACGTGCTATTATTCCTAGAAAAAATTTGGGAGGATGGACAATTCCAGATGGGATTGAGGTAGTAGGTGTTTCTAATTTAGGAGAAGCGCTTCGTTTGACATTAGGAGGCTAGGCTATGGAGGAAAACAAGCAACGTGTCAAAAGTATGATTAATATTCTACAGCTTGTTGCCCCAGGAACACCACTACGCGAAGGGATAGATAACGTACTTCGTGCGCAAACTGGAGGGCTAATTGTTCTTGGGTATAATGAGCAGATTAAAAGTATTGTTGATGGAGGATTTCACATTAATTGTGCATTCTCGCCGGCTAGTTTATATGAATTAGCAAAAATGGATGGGGCACTTATTTTAAATGAAACTGGGAGCAAAATTTTAATTGCAAATGCACAATTAGTTCCAGATCCATCCATTGATTCTATTGAAACAGGTATGCGTCACCGAACGGCAGAGCGTGTAGCAAAGCAGACGGCTAGCCTTGTTGTGGCTATTTCACAAAGACGTAACGTAATTACACTATATCAAGGGAACTTACGTTATACACTAAAAGATATAGGTGTAATTTTAACAAAGGCAAACCAAGCTATTCAAACGTTAGAAAAATATAAAGCTGTATGGAATGATGGGATTACGAATTTGGGCATTCTAGAATTTGAAGAGGTCGTTACAATGTCCGAGGTAGTTCACGTTTTACATAGTGTTGAAATGGTACTGCGTATTAAAAATGAAATAGTGAGCTACATTCATGAGTTAGGAACGGAAGGAAGATTAATTCGTTTACAACTTACAGAATTACTAGCCGACTTAGAAGCAGAGGCAGCGTTATTAATTAAGGATTATTATCAAGAAAAAACGCAGGATCACCATCAAATTTTGAAAAAGTTACAAGATCTTGCAAATACACAGCTTTTAGAGGATAGCGATTTAGTTAAATTGCTCGGCTATCCAGGGCAAATGAACTTAGAAGAAAGCGTGACACCGAGGGGATACCGAATCGCAAGCAAAATTTCTCGTGTTCCACCACTTATCATTGAAAATTTAATTAATCGATTTAAAACATTGCAAGGTGTTTGTCGTGCAACTATTAATGAATTGGATGATGTGGAAGGAATTGGGGAAGTTAGGGCGAAGAAAATACGAGAGGGCCTAAAAAGAATTCAAGAGCATCTCTATATGAGTAGACACAATTAAGAATATTACATTGATTCCATAATATAACGACACTAGAACATTTTTGTTATATGATATGGTATATTGGTAAATAAAACTATTTACAAAAAAACACGTCCGCTTTTGCATTCGGCGTTTTGATTAGCAAAACAATGGTTAATAATGAGTAGGAGGTGGTTGGATGTTAAAAAGGATCGTACAGCTCTTCTTTTTAGTGATCGGGGGAGCGTTAGGGATTTTTCTAATCCCAAAAGTTATTAATGTATTGGACGTTGGTGCTGTTCCTTTGCTTGAGGGATCGTACGTTCGTGCAATTATTGGTGCAATTATTTTATTTTTAACAACATTTTGGCTTGTGGATTATATTGTTCAACTTATTAAACATATCGAAGAAGCCCTTGTAAAGGCACCGGTAGCGGATGTTTTATTTGGTACATTAGGGTTGATCTCTGGTCTTATTGTTGCATATTTAATTTTGATACCAATTCGTGAATTCACGATTCCAGTCATTAGTACAGTATTACAAGTGTTCTTTACTCTTTTACTTGGTTATTTAGGATTCCAAGTAGGATTTAAAAAGAGAAATGAATTGCTAGGATTATTTACATTACCCCAGCGTGGAGGTAAGAAGAAAAACAATAGCGAGAACGAAGAGGTAGAGGTAGAAAAATCTACAACTCATTGGAAAATTCTCGATACAAGCGTAATTATTGATGGACGTATTGCGGATATTTGCCAAACGAAGTTTTTAGAAGGAACAATTGTGATTCCACAATTCGTATTAGAAGAGCTTCAGCATATTGCCGATTCTTCTGATGCTTTAAAGCGTAATCGTGGTCGCAGAGGATTAGACATTTTAAATCGTATTCAAAAAGAGCTACCAATTCCGGTGGAAATTTATGAAGGCGATTTTGAGGATATCCAAGAGGTGGATAGCAAGCTTGTAAAGTTAGCTAAAATCACTGGTGGAACTGTTGTAACAAATGATTTCAACTTAAACAAAGTTTCTGAATTACAAGGAGTAACAGTATTAAACATTAACGATTTAGCAAATGCAATTAAACCAGTCGTACTCCCTGGCGAAGAATTAAGTGTTTATGTTGTGAAAGATGGTAAAGAACAAAATCAAGGTGTGGCATATTTAGATGATGGCACGATGATTGTAGTAGAAGACGGTAGAGAATATGTCGGTTCGCAACTTAATGTACTAGTTACAAGTGTGTTGCAAACATCGGCAGGTCGTATGATTTTCGCAAAACGTAAATTATTAGAAAAAGCATTATAAGTAGAGGATTATTAATATGTATACGTTAATTATTCCAGCAGCGGGTCAAGGGAAACGGATGGGTGCTGGCAAAAACAAGTTGTTCTTACTTATAAATGGAGTACCTATCATTGTGCATACATTACGTGCTTTTGAAAAAGATAAAGCATGTAAACGTATTATCATGGCAATTAACGAAGAGGAACGCCCTTATTTTGAGGAGTTAATGCAGAAGTACCCGGTTGAAAAGCAGGTGCAATTTATTCAAGGCGGGGCCGAAAGACAAGATAGTGTGTATAATGCGCTTCAGTATGTGAGTGGTGTTGAATATGTTCTCGTACACGATGGTGCGCGCCCGTTCGTAACGAATAAGATGATGCAAGATGTATTAACTGCAGCAGAGAAATATGGTGCTTCCATTTGTGCGGTGCCAGTGAAGGATACCATTAAGAAAGTAGAACAGGGTGTTGTTGTTGAAACGGTAGAACGTTCTCAGCTTAAAGCGGTTCAAACACCGCAAGGATTTTCTGTTCCTCTTTTATTAGAAGCTCATAGAAGTGCAAAGCAAAGTTGTTTTCTTGGTACAGATGACGCAAGTCTCGTAGAACGTGTAGGGAAGAAAGTAGGCGTAGTAGAGGGGAGTTACTATAATATTAAAGTGACGACTCCAGAGGATTTACTAATTGCTGAAAGTTTCCTTCATGTTCAGAAGAAATAGAAGTGATGGTATTATAGTAAAGAAAAGCTCGGCAGTTGCCGGGCTTTTCTTTATAGAGATAGCAATATAATATAGAATTCATAAAGTAGTTTAGATTGAGGAGGATGTAAAGAATGTTTCGAATTGGACAAGGTTTTGATGTACATGAATTTGCGGAAGGTAGACCGTTAATTATCGGTGGAATTACAATTCCTCATGAAAAAGGATTAATCGGTCACTCGGATGCAGATGTATTGTTACATACGATTGCTGACGCATGTCTAGGAGCAATTGCAGCAGGAGATATTGGAAAACATTTTCCCGATACAGATCCTGCCTTTAAAGATGCGGATTCAGCTGTATTGTTACAAAAGGTTTGGGAATTTGTGCGTGAACAAGGTTATGAGCTAGGGAACCTAGATTGTACAATTATTGCCCAAAAGCCAAAAATGGCACCGCATATTGAAAGCATGCGTAAACGCATTAGTGAACTATTAGAAACGTCTATTGATAATATTAATGTAAAGGCAACAACAACAGAAAAATTAGGATTTACAGGTAGAGAAGAAGGGATTGCTTCTCAAGCGGTTGTTTTATTACAGAAAAAATAGTGGTTTTTAATTCGTAAGATGGATAATCACGTTTTTTTGGTGTACAATTATAGAATGTGTTGACATTAAGATTGGAAGGTGTACCAACTATGGAAAAGCAAGTGAGAGTGCGCTATGCGCCAAGTCCAACAGGACACTTACATATCGGAAATGCGCGTACGGCATTATTTAATTATTTATTTGCTCGTCATCAAGATGGTAAGTTTATTATTCGTATTGAAGATACTGATGTGAAACGTAATGTTGCTGGTGGAGAAGAAAGCCAATTAAAATACTTGAAATGGCTCGGTATGGACTGGGATGAAGGTGTTGATGTTGGTGGTGAATTTGGACCATATCGTCAAACAGAGCGTTTAGATATTTATAAAAAATTATATAAAGATTTATTAGAGCGTGATTTAGCTTACAAATGTTATATGACAGAAGAAGAGCTAGAAGCAGAGCGTGAAGGTCAAATCGCTCGTGGTGAAACACCGCGTTATGCAGGAAACCACCGTGATTTAACTGAGGAGCAAATTAAAGGATTTGAGGCTGAAGGCCGTATTCCAAGTATTCGCTTCCGTGTGCCGGCTGATAGCGACTACACGTTTAAAGATCTCGTAAAAGATGAAGTTGCATTCCATTCAAATGATTTTGGTGATTTCGTTATCGTGAAAAAAGATGGAATTCCAACTTATAACTTTGCGGTAGCGGTAGATGATCACTTAATGGAGATTACACACGTACTTCGTGGTGATGATCATATTTCAAACACGCCAAAACAAATGATGATTTATGAAGCTTTCGGTTGGGATATCCCGAAGTTCGGTCATATGACTTTAATTGTAAACGAAAGCCGTAAAAAGCTAAGTAAGCGTGACGAATCTATTATTCAATTTATTGAGCAATATAAAGAGCTTGGATATCTTCCAGAAGCAATCTTTAACTTTATTGCATTACTAGGTTGGTCACCAGTAGGTGAAGAAGAAGTCTTCTCTCAAGATGAGTTTATCAAAATGTTTGATGCAGCTCGTTTATCAAAATCACCTGCATTATTTGATTCCCAAAAACTAAAATGGATGAACAACCAATATATGAAAAAACAAGATTTAGATACGGTTGTTGAACTAAGCTTACCGCATTTAGTGAAGGCGGGTCGCGTAGGTGAAAACTTAAGCGAACAAGAACAAGCGTGGGTTCGTGATGTAATTGCTTTATATCATGACCAAATGAGCTTTGGAGCTGAAATTGTAGAGCTTTCTGAAATGTTCTTTAAAGATCATGTTGATCATGAAGAAGAGGGACAAGAAGTATTGAAAGGTGAACAAGTACCTGAAGTACTTCGTGCATTTGCCGATCAATTAGAAGCTTTAGAAGCAATGGAGCCAGCGGCAGTTAAGGCGGCTATTAAAGCAGTTCAAAAAGAAACAGGACATAAAGGTAAAAACCTATTTATGCCAATCCGTGTTGCTACTACTGGACAAACACATGGTCCAGAGCTTCCTAACGCTATTGCTCTTCTTGGAAAAGAAAAAGTTTTAAATCGTATTCAAAAAGTAATTGGTTAACATTTTCTAGGTTTAGCAATATAATAAGTATATCTAAAATCTAATAAGGAAAAGCGACGAGAAGGAGAAGTAGAAAATCAGGCTTTTTACAGAGAGAACCACCCTTAGGCTGGAAGTGGTTTATAAGCGGATTTTTGAAATGCCCCTTCGAGTCTTCTGTTGAACAGCGAAGTATTTCGCGGAACGTCTTAGGGCGCAAAGTAAACAGAAGCGGTGTAAACCGTTATCATGAATGAGTTTGAGGCTTCTTTAGCCTAAACAGAGTGGAACCGCGCTTAAAAGGCGTCTCTGTCTATATGACAGAGGCGTCTTTTTTTTATACCATGTAAATGGTGTGAGTATAAGTTTTATCCCCTTGTATAAAGATTTAGGGGGAAGTGGGGAGTTAGTTCACTCGAAAAAAGCAGCCCATAAAGGGGAGGGAACATCGATGTTTAAGAGGCTTCGGGAAGATATTGAAGTCGTTTTTGAACAGGATCCAGCGGCAAGAAGTTATTTCGAAGTCATTTTAACTTACTCTGGATTACATGCAGTTTGGGCCCATCGAATTGCACATGCTTTTTATAAAAGGGATTTTTTCTTTATGGCACGTTGGATTTCGCAAGTTAGTCGTTTTTTTACTGGCATTGAGATTCATCCAGGAGCAACTATTGGTCGTCGTTTTTTCATTGATCATGGAATGGGGGTTGTAATTGGAGAAACGTGTGAAATTGGCGAAAACGTAACAATTTATCAAGGTGTCACATTAGGTGGTACAGGTAAAGAAAAAGGAAAGAGGCACCCTACAATTCAGGATAATGTATTAATTGCAACAGGTGCTAAAGTACTAGGTTCTATTACTATTGGAGAGAATTCTAAAATTGGAGCAGGATCTGTCGTGTTAAAGGAAGTTCCTGCGCATTCTACAGTTGTAGGTATACCTGGCCGAGTCGTTATTCAAAATGGAGTAAAGATTGGTCAAGAATTAAATCATTCTGATCTTCCGGATCCGATTTTTGATAAATTAAAGGTTATGGAAGTAGAACTTGATAAATTGAGAAAGCAACTCGAAGTAAAGGTAGGAAGGAAGGATAAAAATGACTATTCACATTTATAATACGTTAACGCGTCAAAAAGAAGAGTTTATGCCATTAGAAGAAAATAAGGTAAAGATGTATGTGTGCGGACCTACAGTGTATAACTACATTCACATTGGGAATGCAAGACCACCTATGGTGTTTGATACAGTACGCCGTTACTTAGAATATAAAGGATATGATGTGCAGTATGTATCTAACTTTACTGACGTGGATGATAAATTAATTAAGGCGGCAAACGAATTAGGTGAAGATGTGCCAACAATTGCAGATCGTTTTGTTGAAGCTTACTTTGAAGATGTAACGGCACTAGGTTGCAAACATGCAACGGTTCATCCACGTGTAACGGAAAATATGGATATCATTATTGAATTTATTCAAGAACTTGTGAATAAAGGGTATGCATATGAATCAGAAGGTGATGTGTACTTTAAAACGAAAGAATTCGAAGGTTACGGTAAATTATCACATCAACCGATTGCAGACTTACGTCACGGTGCACGTATTGAAGTAGGAGAAAAGAAACAAGACCCTCTTGATTTTGCTTTATGGAAAGCTGCGAAAGAAGGAGAAATCTTCTGGGAAAGCCCTTGGGGGAAAGGACGCCCAGGGTGGCATATTGAATGCTCAGCAATGGCGCGTAAATATTTAGGGGATACAATTGATATTCATGCTGGTGGTCAAGATTTAGCGTTTCCTCATCATGAAAATGAAATTGCGCAGTCTGAGGCGTTGACAGGAAAAACATTTGCACGTTATTGGATGCATAACGGATATATTAATATTAATAACGAGAAGATGTCTAAGTCGCTTGGAAACTTCATTTTAGTTCACGATATCATTAAACAATATGATCCACAGTTAATCAGGTTCTTTATGCTATCGGTACATTACCGTCACCCAATTAACTTTAGCGAGGATTTATTGCAAAGTACTAATAATGGACTAGAAAGAATTAAAACAGCTTATGGTAACTTAAAGCATCGTATGGAAAGTAGTACGGATTTAACGGATCATAATGAAAAATGGTTAGCTGAAATGGAAAAGTTCCAGGTTGCATTCGAAGAAGCGATGGATGATGATTTCAATACGGCTAATGCGATTACTGAATTATATAACGTAGCAAATCACGCAAATCAATATTTGTTAGAAGAACATACTTCTAAAGTTGTAATTGAAGCGTATGTAAAACAACTTGAAACATTATTTAGTATTTTAGGATTAGAATTAGCGCAAGAAGAGTTGCTTGATGAAGAAATTGAAGCACTAATCCAAAAGCGTATTGAAGCTCGTCAAAATCGTGACTTCGCACTATCTGATCAAATTCGCGATGATTTAAAAGGACGTAATATTATTTTAGAAGATACCGCTCAAGGTACAAGATGGAAAAGAGGATAAGAATGATTGATGCAAAGCAATTAAACAGCTTAGCTTTAGCATATATGGGTGATGCGGTATATGAGCAATATATCCGCTATCACCTCCTTCAAAAGGGGAAAGTTCGCCCTAATCAATTACATCGCTTAGGGACGAGCTTTGTTTCGGCAAAAGCACAGGCGAAAGTTGTTTATCATTTATTAGAAACGGCATTTTTGACAGAAGAGGAAGAGGCGGTATTAAGAAGAGGGCGTAATGCGAATTCGGGTACTGTTCCAAAAAATACAGATGTACAAACATATCGACACAGTACAGCCTTTGAAGCGCTAATCGGTTATCATCACTTGTCGAATAATCGTGAAAGATTGGACGAGATTGTATATAAGGCGATTGACGTTTTGGAAGAAAAGGAAGGGAGCACATCATCATGAGTAGTGAATATATTATCGGACGTAACCCTGTAATTGAAGCTTTAAGAGCGGGGCGAGATATTAATAAAATTTTGGTAGCGGAAGGTGCTGCCAAAGGACAAGTGCAAATTGTACTAGCATTAGCAAAAGAGAATAAGGTTATCTTGCAACACGCACCAAAGAAGAAATTAGATCAATTGGTTGAGGGTAATCATCAAGGTGTAATTGCTCAAGTAGCTGCATATCAATATGCTGAGTTAGAGGATTTGTTTAAATTAGCAGAAAAACGCAATGAAGATCCGTTCTTCTTAATTTTAGATGAAATTGAAGACCCACATAACTTAGGCTCTATTATGCGTACTGCGGATGCAACAGGGGCTCATGGGGTTATTATTCCAAAAAGAAGAGCGGTGGGGCTTACAGCGTCAGTTGCGAAAGCGTCGACTGGGGCAATTGAATATATTCCTGTTGCACGTGTAACAAACTTATCGCGTACAATTGATGAATTAAAAGAACGTGGACTTTGGATTGCTGGTACAGATGCCAAAGGGAAAACAGATTACCGTAATTTAGATGGTAATATGCCAATCGGACTAGTAATTGGTAGTGAAGGAAAAGGTATGAGTCGTATTATTGGTGAAAAGTGTGATTTCCTAATTACTTTACCGATGGTCGGTAAAGTTACATCCTTAAATGCTTCAGTAGCCGCAAGTTTGTTAATGTATGAGGTATATCGTAAACGTCACGAAATTGGTAAATAAAAAATGAACGATATTTTAATCGTTGACGGTTACAACATTATCGGGGCTTGGGGAGACTTGAAGAAACTGCGGGATGTAGATTTACAGTCATCAAGAGACGCACTTATTGATAAGATGGCGGATTATCAAGGCTATACAGGCACAAAGGTAATGATTGTCTTTGATGCCTATACAGTCTATGGTATTGAAAAAAAGATGAAACAATCACGGGTGGAAGTAATATTCACGAGAAAAAATCAAACTGCAGATGAAAAGATAGAACAACTTGCGATTGAGCTTAGAAATATAAATACACAAATATACGTTGCAACTTCGGATTATACGGAGCAATGGATTATATTTGCGCAAGGTGCACTTCGAAAATCAGCGCGTGAATTAGAGTTAGAAGTGCAAGCGATGGAACAACAAGTAAGAAGGTGTACAAAAGACACGAAAGAAAAGCAACCCGCCATGCGAAAGATATTTAGTGAAGATATTACAGAAAAATTAGAAAAATTAAGAAGAGGAGAGCGTTGAAGCATTGACGCTCTTTATCTTTTTACTGTATAATATTGCTAAATATATAGCGGTCGGAGGGATCAGGGTGGAAGCAGGCTTCGTAAGTGTAGGCGACGTTACATTTCGTGATTTAGAGGATGAGGCAATCGTTGAGTTAGTTCGAAAAGGTAATACTGACGCTCTAGAATATTTAATTCACAAATATAAGAACTTTGTTCGCGCGAAATCAAGATCTTATTTCTTAGTGGGTGCCGATCGAGAAGATATTGTTCAAGAAGGCATGATTGGATTGTTTAAAGCTATTCGTGATTATAAAGGGGACAAGCTGTCTTCGTTCAAAGCATTTGCTGAACTGTGTATCACTCGACAAATTATTACCGCTATTAAAACAGCAACAAGGCAAAAACATATTCCGTTAAATTCGTATGTGTCCTTAGACAAGCCAATTTACGATGAGGAATCTGATCGAACATTATTAGATGTTATTTCGGAATCGAAAGTAACTGATCCAGAAGAGATGATTATAAGTCAGGAAGAATATACAGACATAGAATCTAAAATATCTGAATTATTAAGCGATTTAGAAAGAAAAGTGCTCTCTTTATACTTAGATGGTCGTTCCTATCAAGAAATTTCAGAACAGTTAAACAGGCACGTGAAATCTATTGATAACGCATTGCAGCGTGTAAAAAGGAAATTAGAAAGATATATGGAGATGAGAGAGAGCACAACTTTAAATTCATAGCAAGTGCCGCAGGTGTAAAATAATTCACCTGTTTTCTTTTTGTTAAGAGAGTGAAAGTCATGACATTGACATTGTCTTTTGTTGTATGATACATTTTTAGGGACAATGTTACAAGGTTGGTGTAACTAATGAGGAAAAAAGTTGTACTCTCATGTGAAGAGTGTAAAAATCGAAACTACTCTACGATGAAAGATACGAGCTCAGTAGAGCGACTTGAGATAAAGAAGTTTTGTAAAACATGCAATAAGCATACAGTTCACAAAGAAACAAAATAAATAATTGAAATAATAAACTGGAGGTCCCGTAGATGCGTTTAACGAACTTTTTCGGCGATGTAGGTCGCGAAATGAAAAAAGTAAGTTGGCCTAAAAAAGATGAATTACTCCGATCAACAACGACTGTTATCGCGACAGTTGTGTTCTTTGCGATTTTCTTCGCAGTGGTTGATATGGGCATTTCTTCTTTAATTCGGTTAATTCTTGGTTAATTCTTGAATAAGAAGCACTTATCCATGATATAATGTTATTTATAAGAACTGTGTAAAAGCCCGGTGAACGGGTTTTTTCATTTGCGCAAAAAAATGTACGTCAGGGAGGGAAGGACGCTCGTCCTAAATGAATGGAAAAAAGTTGGTATGTTGTCCATACTTATTCTGGATATGAAAATAAAGTAAAAGCAAACCTAGAGAAACGTGTAGAATCAATGGGTATGCAAGATAAAATTTTCCGTGTTGTTGTCCCGGAAGAAGTAGAAGTAGAAATGAAAAATGGTAAAGAAAAAATAACGAAAAGAAAAGTGTTCCCAGGTTACGTATTAGTAGAACTAATCATGACTGACGATTCTTGGTATGTTGTTCGTAATACGCCAGGTGTAACAGGCTTTGTCGGTTCTTCTGGTTCAGGATCTAAACCATCGCCTCTATTAGAAGAGGAAGTTGTTACCATCATGAAGCATATGGGAATGGACAATGAAGTGGTTGATTTCGAATTTGAACTTCATGAAACAGTGCGTGTAAATGAGGGGCCATTCGCGGATTATACAGGTGCGATTGAAGAAATTGATGTGGAAAAGAAAAAAGTTAGCGTGCTTGTAGACATGTTCGGTCGCGAGACTCCGGTTGAACTTGATTTCCATCAAATTGAAAAATTATAAAATGAAACTTGAAATGAATTGTAAAAAGTGATAATATCTTTTAAGTCAGTACGTCTTCGGTAACGGAGACGTTTTTTGAAAAAGATTTTATCATTATGATAAAATATGAAGTGGGAGGGCAAATCACTGCCCAATTGACCACATCACGGACTTAAGGAGGTGTGTCTCGTGGCTAAAAAGGTAATTAAAATGGTAAAACTTCAGATTCCTGCAGGTAAAGCTAATCCAGCTCCGCCGGTTGGTCCAGCATTAGGACAAGCAGGTGTTAACATCATGGGCTTCTGTAAAGAGTTTAACGCTCGTACAGCTGATCAAGCTGGTCTTATCATCCCTGTTGAAATTACGGTATTTGAAGACCGTTCATTCACTTTCATTACTAAAACTCCTCCTGCTGCTGTTCTTCTTAAGAAAGTAGCTGGTATTGAGTCTGGTTCTGGTGAACCAAACCGTAATAAAGTGGCAACTGTTAAGCGTGATAAAGTACGCGAAATCGCTGAAACTAAAATGCCTGACCTAAACGCTGCTAGCGTAGAAGCTGCAATGCGTATGGTTGAAGGTACTGCGCGCAGTATGGGCATCGTTATCGAAGACTAATTCGATTTGTTTTTTGTAAAAAAGGTTGCGGGTCTGGAATTCCAATTCGCAACCTTTATTATCGTAAATGATCATCATTTTTAAATAAATGGATGGGCGCACATCCTCGGGGGTTCCCGGAATGAAGGCGTAAACGTGGGAGGTTATTCCGCTAAAACCACATTCAAGGAGGAAACAAACATGGCTAAAAGAGGTAAAAAGTACGTTGAAGCTGCGAAGCTTGTTGATCGTGCATCTGCTTACTCTGCAACAGAAGCAGTAGAATTAGTAAAGAAAACAAACACAGCTAAATTTGATGCAACTGTAGAAGCTGCATTCCGTTTAGGTGTTGACCCTAAGAAAGCTGACCAACAAATTCGTGGTGCAGTTGTTCTTCCACACGGTACTGGTAAAGTACAACGTGTATTAGTATTCGCTAAAGGCGAAAAAGCAAAAGAAGCTGAAGCTGCTGGCGCTGAATTCGTAGGCGATGCTGATTACATCGGTAAAATCCAAAAAGGTTGGTTCGATTTCGATGTAGTAGTAGCAACTCCTGACATGATGGGTGAAGTTGGTAAACTTGGTCGTGTATTAGGACCTAAAGGTTTAATGCCAAACCCTAAAACTGGAACAGTTACTTTCGATGTAACTAAAGCTGTTAACGAAATCAAAGCTGGTAAAGTTGAATACCGCGTTGATAAAGCTGGTAACATCCACGTTCCAATCGGTAAAGTATCTTTCGAAGATGCTAAATTAGTAGAAAACTTCAAAACAATTGCTGACACGCTACAAAAAGCTAAGCCAGCTGCTGCAAAAGGTACTTACATGAAGAACGCAACTGTTGCTTCTACAATGGGACCTGGCGTACGCGTAGACGTTTCTACACTTGCGTAAAAATTGGAAGTTGACTTCATAAAGAAGTTTTAATATAATCATTTATGTTGTGAATTTTAATAGTGTACCGTAGACAGTAGGAGTCGATTCGACTTAATTTCCTACCTAGGTGTTAATATACGAAGCGGAATCTTTTTTCTGTGACTATATGCCTCCATGTCTACAAGTTGGGCATGGAGGTTTTTAGTGCACTTTCGGTACATCTTCTATATAATCTACAGGAGGTGTAATAACATGAGCAAAGTAATCGAAACTAAACAACAAGTTGTAACTGAAATCGCTGAAAAACTTCGCGCGAGTAAATCTACAATTGTTGTTGACTACCGTGGTTTAACAGTTTCTGAAGCAACAGAATTACGTAAAAACTTACGTGAAGCTGGCGTTGAGTTCAAAGTTTACAAAAACTCTTTAACTCGTCGTGCTGCAGAGTCTGCTGAAATGGCTGAGTTAAACGAATTCTTAACAGGACCAAACGCAATCGCGTTCAGTAACGAGGATGTAGTTGCTCCTGCGAAAGTATTAAACGACTTCGCTAAAAATCATGAAGCTTTAGAAATTAAAGCGGGCGTAATCGAAGGTAAACTTGTAACACTTGATGAGGTTAAAGCTATCGCTACTCTTCCATCACGTGAAGGCTTACTTTCTATGCTTCTTAGCGTTCTTCAAGCTCCAATCCGTAACCTTGCACTTGCTACTAAAGCAGTTGCAGATCAAAAGGAAGAGCAAGGCGCTTAATTTTTTAAAAGATAATTACTTGTTATCTATAAAACAATACAAACCTATTTAAGGGAGGATATTTACAATGACTAAAGAACAAATCATTGAAGCAGTTAAATCTATGACTGTATTAGAACTTAACGACTTAGTAAAAGCTATCGAGGAAGAATTCGGCGTAACTGCTGCTGCTCCTGTAGCTGTAGCTGGTGGCGCTGGTGAAGCTGCTGCTGAGCAAACTGAATTTGACGTAGTACTTGCAAGTGCTGGCGCTCAAAAAATCAAAGTTATCAAAGCTGTACGTGAAATCACTGGTCTTGGCTTAAAAGAAGCTAAAGAATTAGTTGACAACACTCCAAAAGCAATCAAAGAAGGCGTTACTAAAGAGGAAGCTGAAGAAATGAAAGCTAAACTTGAAGAAGTTGGCGCTGCTGTAGAAGTTAAGTAATTAACTTTTGGTGCTTTAAAAAAAGCTCGCTCTTATGCGAGCTTTTTTTTTAACTGTAAAGAAAAGAGGTGGCCATATGGCAGACCATTATTTTTCTAACGACCCTTCTAGTAAAAGTGATCGTAAACGATGGGAAGTTACACTTCGTGAATCTCGATTTACTTTTTTATCTGACCATGGGGTGTTCTCGAAAAACGAAGTGGACTTTGGTTCTCGTCTTTTAATTGAAGCGTTTCAAATGCCAGATGTTAAAGGTAATGTGTTAGACGTAGGATGTGGGTACGGTCCAATCGGTTTGTCGTTAGCGAAAGAGTTTCAAAATCGTGAAATTCACATGGTGGATGTGAATGAAAGGGCCTTGGGACTTGCAAAAGAAAATGCCGCTAATAACAGAATTGAAAATATACGTATTTTGCAAAGTAGTGTCTATGAAAATGTAGATGGCAAGTATGCTGTTATTCTATCTAATCCTCCAATTCGTGCTGGTAAAGATATCGTGCATGAGATTTTAGAAAAGGCTGTGGAGTATTTAGTTTCAGGTGGAGAATTGTGGATTGTTATTCAAAAGAAACAAGGTGCGCCATCTGCGATGAAAAAACTAGAAGAAGTATTTTCTGAAGTTGAAGTTGTAGAAAAGAAAAAAGGATATTATATCATAAAATCAAAAAAGCGTTGACGGTTATTTTTGGCTATGTTAACATTATACAATGCCAATATATGATTTTCTGCGTTGAGAAAGATGTATATTTTTGCTTCTCTTGGAAAAGATAGTAAAATCAGCAGATTATGAAACAGAATGATGGTTTTCTTATAGAAGCCATTTTTCTTTTTTGAGCAGGTAGAAAGACTCAACGTATCTATCTTTAAGAGAAAAAAACTACGCTAATAGCAGTAGTTGTATTTATTTGTGATTTTGCACAAATTTTTTTGTGCATTTATAATACTCATGATTTGAGGGGTGAAGCAGTTGACAGGTCAACTAGTTCAATACGGACGCCACCGCCAACGAAGAAGTTATGCCCGTATTAGTGAAGTATTAGAGTTACCAAATCTTATCGAAATTCAAACCTCTTCTTATCAGTGGTTTCTTGATGAGGGTTTGCGAGAAATGTTCCAAGACATTTCTCCGATCGAAGACTTTACGGGAAATCTATCGCTTGAATTTATCGACTACAGCTTGGGTGAACCTAAATACTCTGTAGAAGAATGCAAAGAGCGTGATGTGACGTATGCAGCACCACTTCGTGTAAAAGTGCGTCTAATCAACAAGGAAACTGGTGAAGTAAAAGAACAAGATGTGTTCATGGGAGATTTCCCACTCATGACAGAGACTGGAACATTCGTAATTAACGGTGCAGAACGTGTTATCGTTTCCCAGTTAGTTCGCTCTCCAAGCGTATACTATAGTGGCAAAGTGGATAAAAACGGAAAACGTGGTTTTACTGCTACTGTAATTCCAAACCGCGGAGCTTGGTTAGAGTATGAAACAGATGCTAAGGATGTTGTATATGTGCGTATTGACCGTACGCGTAAACTTCCTGTAACTGTTTTGTTACGCGCATTAGGGTTTGGCTCTGATCAAGAAATCACCGAGCTTTTAGGTGATAACGAATACTTAAGCAATACGTTAGAAAAAGACAACACAGATAGCACTGAGAAGGCATTGCTTGAAATTTATGAGCGTCTACGCCCTGGTGAACCACCAACAGTAGAAAATGCAAAGAGCTTACTTGTGTCTCGTTTCTTTGATCCGAAGCGCTACGATTTAGCAAATGTAGGTCGCTATAAGATCAACAAAAAGCTACACATTAAAAACAGATTGTTTAACCAACGTTTAGCTGAAACACTGGTGGATCCAGAAACTGGTGAAATTTTAGCGGCAGAAGGAACAGTCTTAGATCGTCGTACACTGGATCGCATTCTACCTTACTTAGAGAAAAACATTGGATTCAAAACAGCGAAACCAATGGGTGGAGTGGTAGCAGGTGATGTTGAGCTGCAATCTATTAAGATTTATGCTCCAGAATCAGAAGGCGAACGATCTATAAACGTAATTGGGAATGCAAATATTACTCGTGATATAAAACACATCACACCAGGTGATATTCTTGCTTCTATTAGCTACTTCTTTAACTTGCTATATAAAGTAGGGGATACAGATGATATTGACCACTTAGGAAATCGTCGTCTGCGTTCTGTAGGAGAGTTACTACAAAACCAATTCCGTATCGGTCTTTCTCGTATGGAACGTGTTGTTCGTGAGAGAATGTCGATTCAAGATACAAATGCAATTACACCACAAGCGTTAATTAACATTCGCCCGGTTATTGCATCTATTAAAGAGTTCTTCGGAAGTTCTCAGTTATCTCAGTTCATGGATCAAACAAACCCATTAGCAGAGTTAACTCACAAACGAAGACTATCTGCATTAGGACCCGGTGGTTTAACGCGTGAGCGCGCAGGCTTTGAAGTACGTGACGTTCACTACTCTCACTATGGTCGTATGTGTCCAATTGAAACACCAGAGGGACCAAACATCGGTTTGATTAACTCATTATCTTCGTTTGCGAAAGTAAATGAGTTTGGTTTCATTGAAACGCCATACCGTCGTGTTGACCCAGAAACTGGTCTTGTAACAGGGCAGGTTGATTATTTAACAGCAGATGAAGAAGATAACTATGTTGTAGCCCAAGCGAATATGAAATTATCTGAAGTAGGGGAATTCCTTGATGAAGATATCGTAGCTCGTTTCCGTGGTGAAAACATTGTCACAAATAAAGAACGCATCGACTACATGGATGTATCTCCAAAACAAGTAGTGTCGGCAGCGACAGCTTGTATTCCGTTCTTAGAAAACGATGACTCTAACCGCGCACTTATGGGAGCGAACATGCAACGTCAGGCGGTTCCGTTAATAAATCCGGAATCTCCGATTGTAGGTACAGGTATGGAGTACGTATCAGCAAAAGACTCAGGTGCTGCAGTAATCTGTAAACAGCCTGGTGTTGTTGAGCGCGTAGAAGCACGTGAAGTTTGGGTACGTCGCTATGTAGACGTTGACGGTCAAACAGTAAAAGGCGACTTAGATCGCTACAAAATGCAAAAATTCATTCGTTCTAACCAAGGAACTTGCTACAACCAACGTCCAATCGTAAGTGTTGGAGACCAAGTTGTAAAAGGTGAAATCCTTGCGGATGGTCCTTCTATGGAACTAGGTGAACTGGCGCTTGGACGTAACGTGCTTGTTGGCTTTATGACATGGGACGGTTATAACTATGAGGATGCGATCATCATGAGTGAGCGCCTTGTAAAAGATGATGTGTACACTTCTATCCATATTGAAGAATATGAATCAGAAGCTCGTGATACGAAGCTTGGACCAGAAGAAATTACACGTGATATCCCGAATGTTGGAGAAGATGCACTTCGTAATCTTGACGAGCGCGGTATTATTCGCGTCGGTGCTGAAGTAAAAGATGGAGATCTACTTGTTGGTAAAGTAACGCCAAAAGGTGTAACAGAATTAACGGCAGAAGAACGTCTATTACATGCAATCTTCGGTGAAAAAGCACGTGAAGTACGTGATACATCACTACGTGTACCACACGGTGGTGGCGGTATTATCTTAGACGTAAAAGTGTTTAACCGTGAAGATGGCGATGAATTGCCACCAGGCGTGAATCAACTTGTACGTGCATATATCGTTCAAAAGCGTAAAATTTCTGAAGGTGACAAAATGGCCGGTCGTCATGGTAACAAAGGTGTTATCTCCCGTATTTTACCGGAAGAAGATATGCCTTACTTACCAGATGGTACGCCAATCGATATCATGTTAAACCCATTAGGGGTACCATCTCGTATGAATATCGGTCAGGTATTAGAGCTTCATCTTGGTATGGCAGCAAGATACCTTGGTATTCACATTGCAACACCGGTATTCGATGGTGCTCGTGAGGAAGATGTATGGGGCACAATTGAAGAAGCTGGTATGGCAAATGACGCGAAAACAATCCTGTATGACGGACGTACTGGTGAGCCATTCGATAACCGTGTATCTGTTGGTGTCATGTATATGATCAAACTTGCGCACATGGTTGACGATAAACTTCATGCTCGTTCTACTGGACCATACTCACTTGTAACGCAGCAACCTCTTGGAGGTAAAGCTCAGTTCGGTGGACAGCGTTTCGGTGAGATGGAGGTTTGGGCACTTGAAGCTTATGGTGCTGCTTATACTCTTCAAGAAATCTTAACAGTGAAGTCTGATGATGTTATTGGACGTGTTAAGACGTATGAAGCAATTGTTAAAGGTGAAAATGTTCCAGAACCAGGCGTTCCTGAATCATTCAAAGTATTGATTAAAGAACTGCAAAGTTTAGGTATGGACGTTAAAATGATGTCTATCAACGATACAGAAATTGAAATGCGTGATACGGAAGATGACGATGATCATCAATCAGCAGATAAATTGAATGTTGAAGTTGAGACAACTAAGGAATAATTGGGATAACCTGTAGACTAAAAGGGAGGTAGGCCCCTTGATAGATGTAAATAACTTTGAATATATGAAGATTGGACTTGCTTCACCTGACAAGATTCGTTCTTGGTCATACGGTGAAGTTAAGAAACCAGAAACAATTAACTATCGTACGTTAAAGCCTGAAAAAGATGGCTTGTTCTGTGAGCGTATTTTCGGACCACAAAAGGACTGGGAATGTCATTGCGGGAAATATAAACGTGTACGTTATAAAGGTGTAGTTTGTGATCGATGTGGCGTTGAAGTAACGCGTGCAAAAGTTCGTCGTGAACGTATGGGTCATATCGAATTAGCTGCTCCTGTATCTCATATTTGGTATTTCAAAGGTATCCCGAGCCGCATGGGACTTGTCTTAGACATGTCCCCTCGCGCGCTTGAAGAAGTAATTTATTTCGCTTCTTATGTTGTAACAGAAAGTGGAGATACACCACTTGATAAGAAGCAATTACTTTCTGAAAAAGAATACCGTGCATATCGTGATCGATATGGCAGTACATTCCATGCTGCTATGGGTGCAGAAGCGATTAAAAAATTACTGCAAGACATCGATTTAGATAAAGAAGTAGACTTCTTAAAAGAAGAATTAAAAACAGCACAAGGACAACGCCGTACTCGTGCTATTAAACGTCTAGAAGTATTAGAAGCATTCCGTAACTCTGGAAATCACCCATCTTGGATGATCTTAGAGGTTCTTCCAGTTATCCCACCAGAACTACGCCCGATGGTACAGTTAGATGGTGGACGTTTTGCTACTTCTGACTTAAACGACTTATATCGTCGTGTAATTAACCGTAACAACCGTTTAAAACGTCTATTGGACTTAGGTGCGCCAAGCATTATCGTTCAAAACGAAAAACGTATGTTACAAGAAGCTGTAGACGCATTAATCGATAATGGTCGCCGTGGCCGTCCAGTTACTGGACCAGGTAACCGTCCATTAAAATCACTATCTCACATGCTTAAAGGTAAACAAGGACGTTTCCGTCAAAACTTATTAGGTAAACGTGTTGACTACTCTGGCCGTTCTGTAATCGTCGTAGGACCGAACTTAAAGATGTACCAATGTGGATTGCCGAAAGAAATGGCACTTGAATTGTTTAAACCTTTCGTTATGAAAGAGTTAGTTGGAAAAGGATTAGCACACAACATTAAGAGTGCTAAACGTAAAATCGAGCGTGTACACCCTGAAGTTTGGGACGTTTTAGAATCTGTGATTAAAGAGCATCCAGTACTTCTAAACCGCGCACCAACACTTCACCGTCTTGGTATCCAGGCGTTTGAACCTACACTAGTAGAAGGTCGTGCAATCCGTCTTCACCCACTTGTATGTACTGCATACAACGCGGACTTTGACGGTGACCAAATGGCGGTTCACGTTCCGTTATCATCAGAGGCACAAGCAGAAGCTCGTATCCTTATGTTAGCGGCACAAAACATCTTGAATCCAAAAGACGGAAAACCAGTTGTTACTCCATCTCAGGATATGGTATTAGGTAACTATTACTTAACACTTGAGCGCGAGGGTGCAATCGGTGAAGGTATGGTCTTCAAAGATGCAAACGAAGCAATACTTGCATACCAAAATGGATATGTACATCTGCACACACGTGTTGCAGTTGCTGCGAGTTCGGTAAATAATGTAACGTTTACTGAAGAGCAAAAGAGTAAGCTTCTATTAACAACAGTTGGTAAATTAATATTTAACGAAATCTTACCAGAGTCGTTCCCTTATATTAATGAACCAACAAACTCAAACCTTGAAAAAGAAACACCAGCGGAATATTTCGTTGAAAAAGGTGCGAACATTAAAGAAATTATTGCTAGTCGCGAAGAAGTGGCACCATTTAGCAAGAAAATCCTTGGTAATATTATTGCGGAAGTATTCAAACGTTTCCAAATTACAGAAACGTCTCGCATGCTTGACCGTATGAAAAACTTAGGATTTAAATACTCTACAAAAGCTGGTATTACAGTTGGGGTATCAGATATTCTTGTATTAGGTGAAAAAGATGAAATTCTCCATGAAGCACAAGCAAAAGTAGATAATGTAATTAAACAATTCCGTCGCGGTTTAATCACGGAAGAAGAACGTTACGATCGTGTTATCTCTATTTGGAGTAATGCAAAAGATGTTATCCAAGGAAAGCTGATGAAATCCTTGAATAAACGCAACCCAATCTTCATGATGAGTGATTCCGGTGCCCGTGGTAACGCATCGAACTTTACTCAGCTTGCTGGTATGCGTGGTCTGATGGCCAATCCATCTGGTCGTATCATTGAGCTTCCGATCAAATCGAGTTTCCGTGAAGGTTTAACAGTACTTGAGTACTTCATCTCTACGCATGGTGCGCGTAAAGGTCTTGCCGATACAGCACTTAAAACTGCCGATTCTGGTTACTTAACACGTCGTCTTGTAGACGTTGCACAAGATGTAATTGTTCGTCAAGATGATTGTGGAACAGATCGCGGTTTACTAATTGGTGCGATTAAAGAGGGTAATGAAGTTATTGAGTCACTATATGATCGTCTTGTTGGACGTTTTGCAAGAAAAACTGTAAAACATCCTGAAACAGGTGAAGTATTAGTTGTTGAAAATCAATTAATTACTGAAGATATTGCTCATATCGTTGAAAAGTCGGGTGTTGAAACTGTAAACATTCGTTCAGCGTTTACGTGTAATACTCGCCATGGTGTATGTAAGAAGTGTTACGGTCGTAACTTAGCAACTGGTACAGACGTAGAAGTAGGAGAAGCGGTAGGTATTATCGCAGCTCAATCTATCGGTGAGCCAGGTACACAGTTAACGATGCGTACGTTCCATACAGGTGGGGTTGCCGGGGATGATATCACACAAGGTTTACCTCGTATCCAAGAGATCTTCGAAGCTCGTAATCCGAAGGGTCAGGCAGTTATCAGTGAAATTGACGGTGTTATCGCAGCGATCAACGATGTTAAAGATCGCCAAGAAGTAGTTGTACAGGGTGAAGTTGAAGCTCGTACGTATGCTATTCCTTACGGTGCTCGTCTGAAAGTAACTCTAGGACAGCCAATTAGCCACGGTAAAGAGTTAACAGAAGGTTCTATTGATCCGAAGGAATTACTAAAAGTAACGGACATTACAGCAGTTCAAGAATACTTATTACGTGAAGTTCAAAAAGTATACCGTATGCAAGGGGTAGAAATTGGTGACAAACACGTAGAAGTAATGGTACGTCAAATGCTACGTAAAGTTCGTGTAAGTGATGCGGGTGAAACAGATGTATTACCAGGAACATTACTAGATATCCATCAGTTTACTGATGCGAATGCGAAGGTGTTACTGAAAGGTAAACAACCAGCAACGGCTAGACCGGTTCTACTTGGTATTACAAAAGCTTCACTTGAGACAGATTCGTTCTTATCTGCGGCGTCATTCCAAGAAACAACTCGTGTTCTAACAGATGCAGCAATTAAGGGTAAACGCGATGAGCTTCTAGGATTGAAAGAGAATGTTATTATCGGTAAGCTTGTTCCTGCTGGAACAGGTATGAATCGTTATCGCAAAGTGGATCTTGTAAAAACAACACAAGATAACATGAATGTAGAAAACGATGAAGTTTATGTGGAACAGTAAAATTTTCCGTCGTAAATTTTGTATAAAAACAGCTGATCCTAGTTGACATTGTATGAGACAAAATGTTACTATAATCAAGGTTGCTCCTGAACGATGCTTTGGAGGATATTTAAATGTCTTATCAAAAAGTGTCAAATGCTGAAAATGTAGTCGTTGGTCATAAACGAACATTGGAAGCAATCAAAAATGGTATAGTTAAAGAAGTTGTTATTGCGGAAGATGCTGATGTGCGGTTAACCCATGTTATCATTCGTACTGCCTTGCAACATAACATACCCATAACCAAAGTTGAATCAGTTCGTAAGCTTGGAAAAGTTTCGGGGATTCAAGTGGGAGCTTCAGCAATAGGAATAATAAGTTAAAACTGTTTTTGTGAGGAGAGAGCATTTGCTCTTCCTTGCAAAAACTTTGTTTTCAACTAATAATGAACCACCTGGATATGTGGTCATACAAACATGCGAAGGGAGGATAATCAAATGCCTACTATTAACCAATTAGTGAGAAATGGTCGTACTGATAAAGTATGGAAGTCTAAATCACCTGCGTTAAACAAAGGTTTTAATTCTTTAAAGAAAAAATCAACTGATATCTCTGCACCTCAAAAACGTGGTGTGTGTACTCGTGTTGGTACAATGACTCCGAAGAAACCGAACTCAGCGTTACGTAAATACGCTCGTGTACGTTTAACAAACGGTATTGAAGTTACAGCTTACATCCTAGGTATCGGTCATAACCTACAAGAGCATAGCGTAGTATTAATTCGCGGTGGTCGAGTAAAGGATTTACCAGGGGTACGTTACCACATCGTTCGTGGTGCGCTTGATACAGCTGGTGTTGACAAACGTATGCAAGGACGTTCTAAATATGGTACTAAGCGACCAAAACCTGCTAAAAAATAATAAACTTATAATGAAAGGAGGAACTCAATATGCCTCGTAAAGGACCTGTTGCGAAACGTGACGTGTTACCAGATCCAATGTACAATTCTAAACTTGTAACACGCCTAATCAACAAAATGATGGTTGACGGTAAAAAAGGTAAATCTCAAACAATTCTTTATAACGCTTTCGATATCGTTCGTGAACGTTCAGATAAAGAACCAATGGAAGTATTCGAGCAAGCTCTTAAGAACATCATGCCTGTTCTTGAAGTACGCGCTCGTCGTGTTGGTGGTGCTAACTACCAAGTTCCAGTTGAGGTTCGTCCAGAACGCCGTACAACTTTAGGTCTTCGCTGGTTAGTAAACTATGCTCGTCTTCGTGGTGAAAAAACTATGGAAGAGCGTCTAGCTTACGAAATCTTAGATGCAGCTAACAACGCTGGTGCATCTGTTAAGAAACGTGAAGACACTCATAAAATGGCAGAAGCTAACAAAGCATTTGCTCATTACCGTTGGTAGGATTCAACGTAAAATAAATTGTAAGCATAAACCGCTTTATTTGTCGCTTATGGAAGTGTGGAGAGGGAGAATGCCTCTCCCTTTCGTTGGGCGATCGTTTTACATAATGAGGGTACTGGACACTGGCATATGTAACAATATAAAGTGGCTTTTTTGCTACTTAAAATAAAATAATCCAATCCATATATGGAAGGAGCAAGACACCAAATGACTAGAGAGTTCTCTTTAGAAAACACTCGTAATATTGGTATCATGGCTCACATCGATGCTGGTAAAACAACAGCAACTGAGCGTATTCTGTATTACACAGGACGTATTCATAAAATCGGTGAAACTCATGAAGGTGCATCTCAGATGGACTGGATGGAGCAAGAGCAAGAACGTGGTATCACAATTACTTCTGCTGCAACTACAGCACAATGGAAAGGTCACCGTGTAAATATCATTGACACTCCAGGACACGTAGATTTCACAGTAGAAGTAGAACGTTCTTTACGCGTACTTGATGGCGCAGTAGCAGTACTTGATGCACAATCTGGTGTAGAACCACAAACAGAAACTGTTTGGCGTCAGGCTACTACTTATGGTGTACCTCGTATCGTATTCGTTAACAAAATGGATAAGATTGGTGCAGATTTCTTATACTCTGTAGGAACAATCCACGATCGTTTACAAGCAAACGCACATCCAATTCAGTTACCAATCGGTGCTGAAGATGAGTTCAATGGTATCATTGACCTTGTTGAAGAGTGTGCTTACATGTACTCTAACGATTTAGGAACAGACATCGAGCGTGTCGAAATTCCTGAAGAGCATAAAGAATTAGCTGAAGAATACCGTGGAAAACTTATTGAAGCGGTAGCTGAGCTTGATGAAGAAATGATGATGAAGTACCTAGAAGGTGAAGAAATCACTGTAGAAGAGCTTAAAGCTGGTATCCGTAAGGCTACAACTTCTGTAGAATTCTTCCCAGTAATCTGTGGTTCTGCATTCAAAAATAAAGGTGTTCAAATTCTGTTAGACGCAGTTATCGACTACCTACCATCTCCATTAGATGTACCTGCTATTAAAGGTACTCTTCCGGATACAGATGAAGCTATCGAGCGTAAGTCTAGCGATGAAGAACCATTCGCAGCTTTAGCATTCAAAATCATGACTGATCCTTATGTTGGTAAGTTAACGTTCTTCCGTGTGTACTCTGGTGTGTTAAACTCTGGATCATACGTGAAAAACTCAACTAAAGGTAAGCGTGAGCGTGTAGGTCGTATCCTACAAATGCACGCTAACAGCCGTGAAGAGATTTCAACAGTTTACGCTGGTGATATCGCTGCTGCTGTAGGTTTAAAAGATACTACTACTGGTGATACTCTTTGTGACGAGAAGAGCCTTGTTATCCTTGAGTCTATGGAATTCCCAGAACCAGTTATCTCTGTAGCTATCGAACCAAAATCTAAAGCTGACCAAGATAAAATGGGTACAGCATTATCTAAGCTTTCTGAAGAAGATCCAACATTCCGTGCTCACACTGACCAAGAAACTGGCCAAACAATCATCGCTGGTATGGGTGAACTTCACCTTGATATCATCGTTGACCGTATGCGCCGTGAATTCAAAGTGGAAGCAAACGTTGGTGCTCCTCAGGTAGCATACCGTGAGACTTTCCGCGCTGCTGCGAAAGTTGAAGGTAAGTTCGCTCGTCAATCTGGTGGTCGTGGACAATTCGGTCACGTTTGGATTGAGTTTGAACCTAATGAAGAAGGTAAAGGTTTTGAATTCCAAAACAAAATCGTCGGCGGTGTAGTTCCACGTGAATACATCCCAGCTGTTGGAGCGGGTCTTGAAGACTCACTTAAAAATGGTGTACTAGCTGGTTATCCACTAGTTGACATCAAAGCTGCGTTAGTTGACGGATCTTACCATGATGTCGATTCATCTGAGATGGCGTTCAAAATCGCTGCATCTATGGCGCTTAAAGCTGCGGTTTCTAAATGTAGCCCAGTAATTCTTGAGCCAATGATGAAAGTTGAAGTTGTAATTCCTGAAGAGTACATGGGTGACATTATGGGCGACGTAACATCTCGTCGTGGACGTGTAGAAGGTATGGAAGCTCGCGGTAACGCTCAAGTTGTTCGCGCTATGGTTCCACTTTCTGAAATGTTCGGTTATGCAACGGCATTACGTTCTAACACTCAAGGACGCGGAACATTCTCAATGACATTTGATCATTATGAAGAAGTACCGAAGTCTGTTTCTGAAGAAATTATTAAAAAAAATAAAGGTGAATAATTGATTTTTATCGATTGTTCAAGTATAACTACTTATGTAAGCTTAGAAAGTGAGACGCAAGTTTCACTTTCTAGTCTAAATATAAAATAACCCATATAAACTAAGGAGGAATTTAGAATGGCTAAAGCTAAATTCGAACGTTCTAAACCCCATGTTAACATCGGTACAATCGGCCACGTTGACCATGGTAAAACTACATTAACTGCTGCGATCACTACAGTTCTTGCAAAAGCTGGTGGTGCTGAAGCACGCGGATACGATCAAATCGACGCTGCTCCAGAAGAAAGAGAGCGCGGAATCACAATCTCAACTGCACACGTTGAGTACGAAACTGAAACTCGTCACTATGCACACGTTGACTGCCCAGGTCATGCTGACTATGTTAAAAACATGATCACTGGTGCTGCTCAAATGGACGGCGGTATCTTAGTAGTATCTGCTGCTGATGGTCCAATGCCTCAAACACGTGAGCACATCCTTCTTTCTCGTCAAGTAGGTGTTCCTTACATCGTTGTATTCTTAAACAAATGCGACATGGTAGATGACGAAGAATTATTAGAATTAGTAGAAATGGAAGTTCGCGACCTATTATCTGAATACGGATTCCCAGGCGACGATATTCCTGTAATTAAAGGTTCTGCTCTTAAAGCTCTTCAAGGAGAAGCTGAGTGGGAAGAAAAAATCATCGAATTAATGACTGAAGTTGATGCTTACATCCCAACTCCAGAACGTGAAACTGACAAACCATTCTTAATGCCTATCGAGGATGTATTCTCTATCACAGGTCGTGGTACAGTTGCAACTGGTCGTGTTGAGCGTGGAATCGTTAAAGTTGGTGACGTAGTAGAAATCATCGGTCTTGCTGAAGAGAATGCTACTACAACTGTAACTGGTGTAGAAATGTTCCGTAAGCTTCTTGACCAAGCTCAAGCTGGAGACAACATCGGTGCTCTACTTCGTGGGGTTGCTCGTGAAGACATCCAACGTGGACAAGTTCTTGCTAAAACTGGCTCTGTAAAAGCGCACGCTAAATTCAAAGCTGAGGTTTTCGTATTATCTAAAGAAGAAGGTGGACGTCATACTCCATTCTTCGCTAACTACCGTCCACAGTTCTACTTCCGTACAACTGACGTAACTGGTATCATCCAATTACCAGAAGGTACTGAAATGGTAATGCCTGGTGACAACATCGAAATGACTATCGAACTTATCGCTCCAATCGCTATCGAAGAGGGAACTAAATTCTCTATTCGTGAAGGTGGACGTACAGTAGGTTACGGTGTAGTTGCTACAATCGTTGCTGAGTAGTCTTTAATTAGATTATTAAAAACTCAAGGGATTCTCCCTTGAGTTTTTTTATTGCTTATTACTATAGAAGAAAGAGATGTATTTTCTATTTTTGGATGAGTTTCTTCTATAGTATATAAAACGAAAACAACACCCAAAAACTGTAAGGTGAATAAGGGTAGATGAAAACTTGATATTCTTTAAAGTGCCATGTATAATAGCAAAAGTAGAGAAAAGCAGATGCGAACAAAAAGATGCTTGCATCTAGACGAATAACATTGTATAATAGACAATGTTGGTCTTTGACTGCGATGAAGTGGAAGGTTGCTGACACACCCGGCCGCTTTGCCATGGCATGGTGTGGGGAAATTTCCATGGAGAAGGTCTATTTTAGAAATAGGCGAACGAAGGAGGGAAAATAATGGCAAAAGAAAAAATTCGTATCCGTTTAAAAGCTTATGATCACCGTATTCTTGATCAATCAGCTGAGAAAATTGTAGAAACAGCTAAGCGTTCTGGGGCAACAGTTTCTGGTCCGATCCCATTACCAACTGAGAAGACTATTTACACAATTCTTCGTGCTGTTCATAAGTACAAAGATTCTCGTGAACAATTCGAAATGCGCACACACAAACGTCTAATCGACATCGTGAGTCCTACTCCGCAAACAGTAGATTCATTAATGCGTTTAGATTTACCATCTGGTGTAGATATCGAAATCAAACTATAATTCATATAACTTAAAAATGTAGGAGGTGTAACTCATGACCAAAGGAATCTTAGGAAGAAAGATCGGTATGACTCAAGTATTTGCTGAGAACGGTGAGTTAATCCCAGTAACGGTAATCGCTGCTAATCCAAACGTTGTTCTTCAAAAGAAAACAACTGAAACTGATGGCTACAACGCAATTCAGTTAGGATTTGAAGATAAACGTGAAAAGTTAACTAACAAACCTGAACAAGGCCACACTGCTAAAGCATCTACAACTCCTAAGCGCTTCATTCGCGAAATCCGCGATGCAGACGTGGACGGATTAGAGGTTGGTCAAGAGGTAAAAGTTGAAGTTTTCGCTGCAGGTGAAATCGTTGACGTAACAGGAATTTCTAAAGGTAAAGGTTTCCAAGGTGTTATTAAACGCCACGGACAATCTCGCGGACCTATGTCTCATGGTTCTCGCTATCACCGTCGTCCAGGTTCAATGGGGCCAGTTGCTCCGAACCGTGTATTCAAAGGCAAAAAACTTGCTGGACGTATGGGTGGAGACCAAGTTACTATCCAAAACTTAGAAATCGTTCAAGTTGACACTGAGCGCAACTTATTACTAGTAAAAGGTAACGTTCCAGGTGCTAAGAAATCTCTTGTAGTTGTTCAAGGCGCTGTGAAGGTTAGCAAATAATTCACAATAGGAAGGAGGAATTCCAATGCCAAAAGTTACTGTATATAACCAAACTGGTTCACAGGTTGGTGAAATCGAATTAGCTGAAGCTATTTTCGGTATCGAACCAAATGAAGCTGTACTATTTGAAGCTGTAATGATGCAACGTGCATCTTTACGTCAAGGTACACACAAAGTAAAAACTCGCTCTGAAGTTCGTGGTGGTGGTCGTAAACCATGGCGTCAAAAAGGAACTGGACGTGCTCGTCAAGGTTCTATCCGCTCTCCTCAATGGCGTGGTGGTGGTACGGTATTCGGACCTACACCAAGAAGCTATGCGTACAAACTTCCTAAGAAAGTTCGTCGTTTAGCAATCAAATCTGCATTAGCTACTAAAGTAGTTGAGAACAACATTGTAGTTCTTGAGGACCTAGTGTTAAATGCACCAAAAACAAAAGACATGGTAGCAGTACTTAAAGGATTAACTGTTGAGAAGAAAGCTCTTATCGTAACTGCTGATGCAAACGAATCTGTAGAGTTATCTGCTCGCAATATCCCTGGAGTAACAGTAATCACTGCTGATGGCGTAAACGTGCTAGATGTGCTTCATCATGATAAGCTAATCATGACAAAAGCGGCAGTGGAAAAAGTAGAGGAGGTGCTTGCATAATGAGAGATCCTCGTGATATCATTAAGCGCCCAGTTATCACTGAACGTTCTATGGAAATGATGGCTGAAAAAAAATACACGTTCGACGTGGACGTTAAATCTAATAAAACAGAGGTTAAAGACGCTATAGAAGCGATCTTTGGTGTTAATGTAGACAAAGTAAATATCATGAACTACAAGCCGAAAGCAAAACGTGTTGGTCGTCACGCTGGTTTTACTAGCCGTCGTCGTAAAGCAATCGTTAAGCTAACTGCTGACAGCAAAGAAATCGAAATCTTCCAAGGCGTTTAATTCTTACTAAAGAAGGAGGGAAATTGAGATGGGAATTAAAAAGTATAATCCAACTACTAACGGTCGTCGTAACATGACTACGAATGATTTCGCTGAAATCACGACCGACAGACCAGAAAAGTCTTTACTTGCTCCTTTAAGCAAAAAGGCTGGTCGTAATAACCAAGGTAAAATTACTGTACGTCATCAAGGTGGCGGACATAAGCGTCAATACCGTATCATCGACTTTAAGCGTAACAAAGATGGAATTCCAGGACGCGTTGCTACGATCGAATACGATCCAAACCGCTCTGCGAATATCGCATTAATTAACTACGTTGACGGTGAAAAACGTTACATTCTTGCTCCTAAAACTTTAGAAGTAGGTATGGAAGTTATGTCTGGCCCTGAAGCTGACATTAAAATCGGTAACGCATTACCATTAATCAACATTCCAGTAGGTACTGTTGTTCATAATATCGAGCTTAAGCCTGGTCGTGGAGGACAATTAGTCCGTTCTGCTGGTACATCTGCTCAAGTACTTGGTAAAGAAGGAAAATACGTACTTGTACGTTTAACTTCTGGTGAAGTACGTTTAGTATTATCTGCTTGTCGCGCTTCAATCGGTCAAGTTGGTAACGAACAACACGAACTTATCAAAATCGGTAAAGCAGGTCGCTCTCGCTGGTTAGGTAAGCGCCCAACAGTTCGTGGTTCTGTAATGAACCCGGTTGATCACCCACACGGTGGTGGTGAAGGACGCTCTCCAATCGGACGTAAGTCTCCAATGTCTCCATGGGGTAAACCAACTCTTGGATTCAAGACTCGTAAGAAAAACAAAGCGTCTGATAAATTTATCGTTCGTCGTCGTAAAAAATAATGGGATTGTAGTACGGTTCATTTCAAGAACCGTACGCCAATCACGAAGGGAGGCACCAAAATGGCTCGTAGCTTAAAAAAAGGACCATTTGTCGATGATCACTTAATGAACAAAATGGAAAAATTAGTTGCATCTGAGCAAAAACAAGTTGTTAAAACTTGGTCTCGCCGTTCAACAATCTTCCCTCAGTTCATCGGACATACAATTGCTGTATATGATGGTCGTAAACACGTACCTGTGTACATCACTGAGGATATGGTTGGCCATAAGTTAGGTGAATTCGCACCAACTCGTACGTATAAAGGTCACCTTGCTGACGATAAGAAAACTAGAAGATAATGAGAGGAGGCACTTCAATGCAAGCTAAAGCAGTAGTGAGAACAGTTCGTATTGCTCCTCGTAAGGTTCGTTTAGTAGTAGACTTAATCCGAGGTAAGCAAGTGGGTGAAGCGATTGCTATCCTTAACCACACACCAAAAACTGCTTCTCCAGTTGTAGAAAAAGTTTTAAAATCTGCAATCGCAAATGCAGAGCACAATTATGAGATGGATATTAACAACCTAGTTGTTGAAAAAGTCTTCGTTGACGAAGGTCCAACGTTGAAACGTTTCCGTCCACGTGCAATGGGTCGTGCAAGCCAAATTAACAAACGCACAAGCCACATCACAGTTGTGGTATCAGAAAAGAAGGAGGGATAATCGATGGGTCAGAAGGTTAATCCAATTGGTCTTCGTGTCGGTATTATCCGCGACTGGGAATCTCGTTGGTTCGCTGAGAAAGATTATGCTACGTTATTACATGAAGACATCAAAATCCGTGAGTACATTACTGTACGCTTAAAAGATTCTGCTGTTGCTAAAGTAGAAATCGAACGTGCAGCAAATCGTGTAAATGTTACAATTCACACTGCAAAACCTGGTATGGTAATTGGTAAAGGTGGTACTGAAGTTGAAGCACTTCGTAAAGCTCTTAACCAATTAACAGGCAAGCGTGTACACATTAACATTTTAGAAGTTAAGAGAGCTGATCTTAACGCTAAATTAGTGGGCGAAAACATCGCTCGTCAATTAGAAAACCGTGTATCATTCCGTCGTGCACAAAAGCAAGTTATTCAACGTGCTATGCGTGCAGGAGCAAAAGGTATTAAAACACAGGTTTCTGGTCGTCTTGGCGGGGCTGATATCGCTCGTGCAGAATCTTACAGTGAAGGAACTGTTCCACTTCATACACTTCGCGCTGATATTGACTATGCAGCAGTTGAAGCTGATACAACATACGGTAAATTAGGCGTAAAAGTATGGATCTACCGTGGAGAAGTCCTTCCTACAAAAAAGAAAGCTTCTGAGGAAGGAGGAAAATAATATGTTAATGCCAAAACGCGTAAAATATCGTAGAGAGCATCGTGGTAAAATGCGTGGTCGTGCAAAAGGTGGAACTGAAATTGCTTTCGGTGAATTCGGTTTACAAGCACAAGCTGCTTCATGGATTACAAACCGTCAAATCGAAGCTGCTCGTCGTGCAATGACTCGTTACATGAAACGTGGCGGTAAAGTATGGATTAAAATTTTCCCTTCTAAACCTTACACTGCAAAACCTCTAGAAGTACGTATGGGTTCCGGTAAAGGGGCACCAGAAGGCTGGGTAGCAGTAGTAAAACCTGGGAAAATTATGTTTGAAATCGCGGGTGTATCTGAAGAGGTAGCACGCGAAGCATTACGTCTTGCAGCTCACAAACTACCTGTGAAATGTAAGTTCGTAAAACGTGAAGAAAATGGTGGTGAATCTAATGAAAACTAATGATATTCGTGAATTAACCACTGCCGAAATCGAAACAAAAGTTAAAGCTTTAAAGGAAGAATTGTTCAATCTTCGCTTCCAACTTGCTACAGGACAATTAGAGAATCCAACTCGCATCCGTGAAGTGCGTAAAGCGATTGCTCGTATGAAAACTGTAGTTTGTGAAAGAGAGATCGGAATTAATCGATAAATTGAGGGGAGGTTTGCATAGTGAGCGAACGTAACCAACGCAAAGTTTATACTGGTCGTGTTGTGTCTGATAAAATGGACAAAACGATTACAGTTTTAGTTGAAACTTACAAAACTCATTCCTTGTACGGAAAACGTGTTAAGTATTCTAAAAAGTACAAAGCCCATGATGAGCAAAACCAAGCAAAACTTGGCGATATCGTTAAAATCATGGAAACTCGCCCGCTTTCTGCTACTAAGCGTTTCCGTTTAGTTGAAATCGTTGAAGAAGCGGTTGTTATCTAAATAGACGAATCGGAATTTTTAGTCCGAAGGGAGGTTTCATAACATGATCCAACAAGAATCTCGTTTGAAAGTTGCTGACAACTCTGGTGCACGTGAACTTTTAACAATTAAAGTATTAGGCGGCTCTGGTCGTAAATATGCTAATATTGGTGATATTATCGTTGCTACGGTAAAACAAGCAACACCAGGTGGCGTTGTTAAAAAAGGTGACGTTGTTAAGGCAGTAGTGGTACGTACGAAGAGCGGAGCTCGTCGTCCGGACGGTTCTTATATTAAATTTGATGAAAACGCAGCGGTTATCATCAAAGACGATAAGAGCCCACGTGGTACTCGTATCTTCGGACCAGTAGCTCGTGAATTACGTGATAGCAACTTCATGAAGATCGTTTCTTTAGCTCCAGAAGTTCTATAATTTAAGGTATTGCCTTGCTAAGGAGGTGCAGAATTAAGATGCATGTAAAAAAAGGTGATAAAGTTCAGGTAATCACTGGTAAAGACAAAGGAAAACAAGGCGTTATCCTTGTGGCTTTCCCAAAGCAAAACCGTGTTATCGTTGAGGGTGTTAACATCGTTAAAAAACACTCTAAGCCATCTCAATTAAATCCACAAGGTGGAATTATTACGAAAGAAGCACCTATTCACGTTTCTAATGTTATGGTATTAGATCCGAAAACAGGCGAACCTACTCGCGTAGGCTTCAAAGTAGAAGATGGTAAAAAAGTTCGTATTGCAAAAAAATCTGGTGAATTATTAGATAAATAATTTTCTTAAGAAAGGAGGTCACTTCATTGAATCGCCTTAAAGAGAAGTTCCAAAAGGAAATTACTCCTGCTCTAATGAGCAAGTTTAACTATAAATCTGTGATGGAAGTACCGAAAATCGAAAAGATCGTAATCAACACTGGTGTTGGTGACGCGGTATCTAACTCAAAAGCTTTAGACAATGCAGTAGAAGAATTAACGCAAATCGCAGGTCAAAAACCTGTTGTAACTCGCGCTAAAAAATCAATCGCTGGTTTCCGTCTTCGTGAAGGTATGCCAATCGGTGCGAAAGTAACTTTACGCGGACAACAAATGTATGAGTTCTTCGACAAATTAGTATCAGTTTCTTTACCACGTGTACGTGATTTCCGTGGTGTTTCTAAGAAATCATTCGATGGTCGTGGGAACTACACATTAGGTGTTAAAGAGCAACTAATTTTCCCTGAGATTGATTATGATAAAGTAAGTAAAGTCCGCGGTATGGACATCGTAATCGTTACTACAGCGAAAACTGATGAAGAAGCTCGTGAACTTTTAACACAATTCGGTATGCCATTCCAAAAATAATGGAAGCCAACGCTAAGTAGAGGAGGCGAAAACGTGGCTAAAAAATCTATGATCGCGAAACAAAAGCGTACTCCTAAGTTTAAAGTACAAGAGTATACACGTTGCGAACGCTGCGGTCGTCCGCATTCTGTATACCGCAAATTTAAGCTTTGCCGTATTTGTTTCCGTGAACTTGCATATAAAGGTCAAATTCCTGGTGTTAAAAAAGCTAGTTGGTAAAACCCACAAATGGGAAGGAGGTAAAACACATGGTGATGACAGATCCAATTGCAGACATGCTTACTCGCATCCGTAATGCGAACATGGTACGTCATGAGAAATTAGAGGTTCCTGCTTCTAAAATCAAAAAAGAGATCGCTGAACTTTTAAAACGTGAAGGTTTCATTCGTGATGTAGAATACATTGGGGATAACAAACAAGGTATCCTTCGTATTTTCCTGAAATATGGTGCAAACAATGAACGTGTAATCACTGGATTAAAACGTATCAGTAAACCTGGCTTACGCGTTTACGCAAAAGCTGATGAAGTACCACGTGTACTTAACGGATTAGGTATCGCTCTTGTTTCTACATCTAAGGGAGTAATGACAGACAAAGACGCTCGTCAATTACAAACTGGTGGAGAAGTAGTAGCATACGTTTGGTAATATATATTTAAAACGAACGGAGGTGTGACCACATGTCTCGTATTGGTAAAAAGATTCTTGAAATCCCTGCAGGTGTTACTATTACAGTTGCAGAAGACAATACTGTAACAGTAAAAGGCCCTAAAGGTGAATTAACTCGTACTTTCAAAACTGATATGTCTATCAAAATTGAAGAAAATACACTAACAGTTGAGCGTCCATCTGAACAGAAGGAACACCGTGCATTACACGGTACAACTCGTGCTTTAATCGGAAACATGGTTGAAGGTGTAACTACAGGTTTCGTACGCGGACTTGAATTAGTCGGTGTTGGTTACCGTGCTCAAAAACAAGGAGATAAACTTGTTTTAAGCGTAGGTTATTCTCATCCAGTAGAAATGACTCCAGAAGCAGGACTTGAAGTTGAAGTACCTGTACCAACTAAAATCGTAATTAAAGGTATCGACAAGCAACGTGTTGGCGAATTTGCTGCTAACATCCGCGCTGTACGTGCTCCTGAACCATATAAAGGTAAAGGTATTCGTTACGAAGGCGAAGTTGTTCGTCGTAAAGAAGGTAAAACTGCTAAGTAAACCCGTTAGGTGAAAGAAAGGAGTGACAAGAATGATCACTAAAGCTGCTAAAAATGCGACTCGTAAGAAAAGACATGCACGTGTACGTGCTAAACTTACTGGTACTGCAGAACGTCCACGTTTAAACGTGTACCGTTCTAACCAACATATTTACGCTCAAGTTATTGATGATGTAAATGGTGTAACATTAGTAAGTGCATCTACTCTTGATAAAGACCTTGCTCTTAACGGTACTAGCAATACTGAAGCTGCTACGAAAGTTGGAGAATCAGTTGCTAAGCGTGCTGTAGAGAAAGGCGTTAAAGAAGTAGTATTTGATCGCGGTGGTTACTTATACCATGGCCGTGTTAAAGCTCTAGCTGAAGCTGCTCGTGAGGCTGGATTACAATTTTAATGGTCAAAGGAGGGAAAATTGATGCAACGCATTGACCCAAGTAAATTAGAACTTGAAGAACGTGTAGTTACGATAAATCGTGTCGCGAAAGTTGTTAAGGGTGGTCGTCGTTTCCGCTTTGCTGCACTAGTTGTAGTTGGCGATAAAAACGGTCATGTTGGATTCGGTACTGGTAAAGCACAAGAGGTACCAGACGCAATCCGTAAAGCTATCGAAGACGCTAAGAAAAACCTAATCGCTGTACCATTAGTTGGTACAACAATTCCTCACACAATCAACGGTCATTTTGGAGCTGGTGAAGTATTCTTAAAACCTGCTGCTGAGGGTACTGGTGTTATTGCTGGTGGACCTGTTCGTGCGGTACTAGAATTAGCTGGTGTACAAGATATTCTTTCGAAATCTCTTGGTTCTAACACACCAATCAACATGATTCGCGCTACTGTGAACGGATTAAGCGAACTTAAGCGCGCTGAAGATGTTGCAAAATTACGCGGTAAATCTGTAGAAGAGCTACTAGGTTAAGGAGGGAAAACAAATGGCGAAAAAGTTAGAAATTACCCTCACTCGTAGTGTAATTGGTCGTCCACAAGATCAACGTGCGACGGTAGAAGCTTTAGGTCTTAAAAAGTTGAATTCAACTGTAGTTAAGGAAGAAACTCCTGCTATTCTTGGTATGATCAACAAAGTTTCTCACCTTATCTCTGTAAAAGAAGCTTAAGGATAACTCATTAATATAAGGAGGTGCCTGGGAATGAAACTTCATGAATTAAAACCTGCAGAAGGTTCTCGTAAAGTACGTAACCGTGTCGGTCGTGGTATCGGTTCTGGTAACGGTAAAACTGCTGGTAGAGGTCATAAAGGACAAAACGCACGTTCTGGCGGCGGTGTTCGTCTTGGCTTCGAAGGTGGTCAAACTCCACTATTCCGTCGTTTACCAAAACGCGGCTTCACAAACATTAACCGTAAAGAGTTTACTATTGTAAACTTATCAACGTTAAATCGTTTTGAAGATGGTACAGAAGTAACACCTGAATTATTGCTGGAAACTGGCGTTATCAGCAAATTAAACGACGGTGTTAAAATTCTTGCAAGCGGAGCAGTAGAGAAAAAATTAACTGTTAAAGCGCACAAGTTCTCTTCAAGTGCTAAAGAAGCAATTGAAGCAGCTGGCGGATCAGTTGAGGTGATCTAATGTTTCGTACAATCTCCAACTTTATGCGCGTTGCTGAGATAAGACGTAAAATATTATTCACTTTAGCGATGTTAGTCGTATTCAGGATTGGCACGTTTATCCCAGTGCCATTTACAAATGGAGACGTACTGAAAGCACAAGATCAATTAAATGCCTTAGGTATCCTAAATACATTTGGCGGTGGCGCCTTGAAAAACTTCTCCATCTTCGCGATGGGAATCATGCCGTATATTACAGCATCCATCATCGTGCAATTATTGCAGATGGATGTTGTTCCTAAATTTTCGGAATGGTCGAAGCAAGGCGAAATGGGCCGTCGTAAACTAACGCAATTCACGCGTTACTTTACAATTGTTCTTGCGTTTATTCAGGGGTTTGGTATGTCAATCGGTTTTAACGGTATGGTAGGTGGGCAATTAATTTTGAATCCAGGTTGGAGCACTTATTTATACATTGCTACGGTACTGACTGCTGGTACTGCATTTTTAATGTGGTTAGGTGAACAGATTACAGCTAAAGGTGTAGGTAATGGTATTTCCATTCTTATCTTTGGCGGTATTGCCGCAGCGATCCCAAGTGTTATATCTCAAGTGTATCAACAACAGTTTCAAAATATCGGAGATCAATTGTTCATGAGTATCGTTAAAGTTGCATTGATTTTACTAGCTGTGCTAGCGGTTATTGTTGGTGTTATTTTCATTCAACAGGCTGTTAGAAAGATCCCAATTCAATACGCGAAGCGTGTAACAGGAGGGAATGGGAATCATGCTGGAGCACAAAACACTCATTTACCACTTAAGGTAAATAGTGCGGGTGTTATTCCAGTCATTTTTGCTGTTTCATTCTTAATTACGCCTCCAACTATTGCACAGTTCTTCCCGAAACATGATGTGTCGCAGTGGATTATTGCAAACTTTAACTATTCTCACCCAGTGGGAATGATCATATATGTTGCGCTCATTGTAGCCTTCACATATTTCTATGCATTTGTTCAGGTTAATCCAGAGCAAATGTCAGAGAATCTAAACAAGCAAGGTGGATATGTTCCAGGTATTCGTCCGGGTAAGAATACAGAACAATATCTAACAAAAATCTTGTATCGTTTGACCTTTGTGGGATCAATTTTCCTAGCAGCGATTGCAATCTTACCAGTTATCTTTACGAAATTGGGAAATCTTCCTCCATCTGCACAGATTGGTGGAACGAGTATGTTAATCGTTGTCGGCGTTGCTTTAGAAACAATGAAGCAGCTAGAAAGCCAATTGGTAAAACGCCATTACAAAGGGTTTATCAAGCAGTGAGTAAGTGGGAAGAACTGTCTTCCCTACATGCTCATGTACTGAGGGGGAACAAGGATGAACTTGATTTTAATGGGGCTTCCTGGTGCTGGTAAAGGTACACAAGCCGAACAGATTATTGCCAAGTATAACATCCCTCACATCTCAACAGGAGATATGTTCCGTGCAGCTATGAAGGCTGAAACTGAACTTGGTTTACAAGCAAAATCTTTTATTGATAAAGGTGCGCTTGTTCCAGATGAAGTTACAATTGGAATTGTTCGTGAACGTTTAAGCCAAGAAGACTGTATTAAAGGCTTCTTATTAGATGGTTTCCCACGAACTGTTGCACAAGCATCAGCTCTTGAAGAGATTATGAAAGATCTTGGCAAAAAAATCGACTATGTTTTAAACATTAATGTGGATTCAGGGTTGTTATTAACACGCCTTACAGGCCGTCGCATTTGTAAAGAATGCGGTGCGACTTACCACTTAGAATTCAATCCGCCAGCAAAAGCTGATGTGTGCGATAAATGTGGTGGCGAATTATATCAACGCTCTGATGACAATGAAGAAACTGTAGCAAATCGTTTAGATGTAAATATTAAGCAAACAAAACCTTTGCTTGATTTCTACGAGGAGCTTGGCTACTTACAAAGCATTAATGGTGAGCAAGATATCAATAAAGTATTTGCTGATATCGATGTTCTCATCGGAGACTTAGCGTAATGATCATCTGCAAAACTCCTCGCGAGATAGAAATCATGCGAGAAGCTGGCAGGATCGTTGCTTTAACTCATCAAGAGTTGAAACAACATATTACTCCAGGAATTACAACGAAAGAGCTCGATCAAATAGCGGAAAAGACGATTCGAAAATATGGTGCTACGCCATCTTTTAAAGGATACAACGGATTTCCGGGGAGCATTTGTGCTTCTGTAAATGAAGAGCTTGTACACGGGATTCCAGGGAAGCGTAAGCTCGAAGAGGGCGATATCATCAGTATCGATATTGGTGCGAAATACAATGGGTACCATGGTGATTCTGCATGGACGTATCCAGTTGGAAACATTTCTGAATCTGTTCAAAAGCTACTTGATGTCACAGAAAAATCGTTGTATCTTGGTCTAGAACAAGTAAAACCAGGCGAAAGATTATCAAATATCTCGCATGCGGTTCAAACACATGCTGAAGAGAATGGGTTCTCGATCGTTAGGGAGTATGTTGGTCACGGAATCGGGCAAGACTTACATGAGGACCCTCAAATCCCGCACTATGGTCCACCAAATAGAGGCCCTAGATTAAAGCCGGGAATGGTCATCTGTGTTGAGCCGATGGTGAATCAAGGAAGACGATATGTAAAAACACTATCTGATGACTGGACAGTGGTAACGGTAGATGGTAAATGGTGTGCCCATTTTGAGCACACGATTGCTCTTACAGAAGCAGGATACGAAATCCTTACCACTTTATAAGTAGCTGGCTCTCCGGGATTTCAGAGCAGTGTAAAATGTTACTGATTTGAAGAAGGGAGAACTATTGAATGGCTAAAGATGATGTAATTGAAGTCGAAGGTACCGTTCTTGAAACGTTGCCAAATGCTATGTTCAAAGTAGAATTAGAGAATGGGCATGTCGTATTGGCTCACGTTTCTGGTAAAATCCGTATGAATTTCATTCGTATTTTACCAGGAGACAAAGTTACGGTAGAATTATCTCCGTACGATTTAAATCGTGGTCGTATTACGTACCGTTTTAAATAATATAGCACTCCGTAATCTTTAAGGAGGTTCGAGACATGAAAGTAAGACCGTCAGTTAAACCAATCTGCGAAAAATGTAAAGTTATTCGTAGACGTGGAAAAGTAATGGTTATTTGTGAAAACCCTAAACATAAACAAAAACAAGGTTAATCAGAAGGAGGTGCATTCAAAATGGCACGTATCGCAGGTGTAGATATTCCTCGTGACAAGCGCGTTGTTATTTCTTTAACTTACGTATTCGGCATTGGTCGCACAACTGCTGAAAAAATTCTTACAGAAGCTGGTATTTCTTCGGAAACACGAGTTCGTGATTTATCGGAAGATGAATTAGGACGTATCCGTGATATCATCGATCGTATTAAAGTTGAGGGAGACCTTCGTCGTGAAGTATCTCTTAACATTAAACGTCTAATGGAGATCGGTTCTTACCGTGGTCTTCGTCACCGTCGTGGTTTACCAGTTCGTGGTCAAAACTCTAAAAACAATGCTCGTACACGTAAAGGTCCACGTCGTACAGTAGCAAATAAAAAGAAATAATAAGTAAAGGAGGTTGAACTAACAATGGCACGTAAAACAAACACTCGTAAAAAACGTGTGAAAAAGAATATTGAAGCTGGTATAGCTCATATTCGTTCTACTTTCAACAACACAATCGTAACACTTACAGATACTCATGGTAACGCACTTTCTTGGTCTAGTGCTGGTGCACTTGGTTTCCGTGGATCTCGTAAATCTACTCCATTCGCTGCGCAAATGGCTGCTGAAGCTGCTTCTAAAGTTGCAATGGAGCATGGTTTAAAAACTTTAGAGGTTACTGTTAAAGGTCCTGGTGCTGGTCGTGAAGCTGCAATTCGTGCTCTTCAAGCGGCAGGTCTAGAAGTAACAGCAATTAGAGATGTTACTCCAGTTCCTCATAATGGATGTCGTCCACCAAAACGTCGTCGTGTGTAATTTTTCTGTATAGAATTTTCCCTTTTGTCTATAATGGATATGATGCATTATCGAGAAATTTCGTACAGAAACATCGCTTGTTGTGCACAATCGGGAACTGCCTAAGGGGGACTTTCGGTTAAACAGAGGTTCTTCCTTTGTTTAACCGGGGTTTCGACGTTTTGAAGGAGGGTTTAGTTAATGATTGAAATCGAAAAACCGAAAATCGAAACGGTTGAACTTAACGAAGATGCTAAGTATGGCAAATTCGTGATTGAACCGCTTGAGCGTGGATATGGTACTACTTTGGGTAACTCCTTACGTCGTATTCTTTTATCCTCACTCCCTGGTGCCGCTGTAACTGCTATCCAAATCGATGGCGTTTTACACGAATTTTCAACAGTTGAGGGCGTAGTAGAAGACGTTACGACGATGATCTTAAACTTGAAAAAGTTAGCTCTTAAAATCTACTCTGAAGAAGAGAAGACGTTGGAAATCGATGTACAGGGCGAAGGTATTGTCACAGCTGCTGATATTACTCACGATAGTGATGTTGAAATCTTAAATCCAGATTTACACATTGCGACGTTAGCAAAAAATGCGCATTTCCGCATGCGTTTAACTGCAAAGCGTGGCCGTGGGTATACGCCAGCTGATGCAAATAAAAGCGAAGATCAACCAATAGGAGTAATTCCTATTGATTCTATTTATACTCCAGTATCACGTGTGACTTACCAAGTGGAAAAGACACGTGTCGGACAAGTGGCTAATTATGATAAGCTTACGCTTGATGTATGGACGGATGGAAGCATCGGGCCAAAAGAAGCTATCTCTTTAGGTGCCAAAATCTTAACTGAGCATTTAAATATCTTTGTTGGTTTAACTGACGAAGCACAAAATGCTGAGATTATGGTCGAGAAGGAAGAAGATCAAAAAGAAAAAGTTCTTGAGATGACTATCGAAGAACTAGATCTTTCTGTTCGTTCTTATAATTGCCTAAAACGTGCAGGAATTAATACTGTACAAGAGCTTGCGAACAAAACAGAAGAAGATATGATGAAAGTTCGTAACTTAGGACGTAAATCCTTAGAAGAAGTTAAACATAAACTTGAGGAATTAGGTTTAGGTTTACGTAAAGACGACTGAGGATTTAAACCCATCAACAAAGGAGGGAACTACGAATGGCATACAGAAAATTAGGCCGTACAAGTGCGCAACGTAAAGCTATGTTACGTGATTTAGCTACTGATTTAATTATCAACGAGCGCATCCAAACGACAGAAACTCGTGCAAAAGAACTTCGTTCTGTAGTGGAAAAAATGATCACTTTAGGTAAACGCGGAGATCTTCATGCTCGTCGTCAAGCAGCAGCTTTCATCCGTAATGAGGTTGCTAACGCTGAGACTGGTCAAGATGCACTTCAAAAATTATTCGCTGATGTAGCTCCACGCTATGCTGAGCGCCAAGGCGGATACACTCGTATTGCAAAAATTGGTCCACGTCGCGGAGACGCAGCACCAATGGTAATTATCGAGTTAGTATAATGATGATTAAAAGGGCAGGACAGTTCTTTTCAAGTAACTGGTCATGGCCCTTTTTTTTTAAGTATAAAAATAGGCTAACTTGACGAAAGAAAGGGTGCCTTGTATTGAAAAAAGAGAAACTTCGGACAGAAAATATATCATTTCAATATCCTGGGGCAGCCTCTTATGCATTAAAAGATGTTTCGTTTTCCTTATATGAAGGAGAATGGGTATCTGTTATTGGACAAAATGGTTCAGGGAAGTCTACACTTGCAAAATTATTGAATGGCTTATTTTTACCGGAATCAGGGAAAATTACTTTAAATGATACAATGATTTTATCAGAGGAAACAGTATGGGATGTTCGAAAGCAAATTGGCATGGTATTTCAAAATCCAGATAATCAATTTGTTGGAACGACAGTACAAGATGACGTTGTATTCGGCCTAGAGAACATCGGAATGCCAAGGGAGCAGATGATAGAAAGACTAGAACAAGCTCTGCAACTTGTCCGTATGGAAGATTTTTTAAATGAAGAACCCCATTCGTTATCTGGTGGACAAAAGCAGCGAGTCGCAATAGCAGGTGTTCTAGCACTTCAACCATCTATTTTAATACTAGATGAAGCAACTTCAATGTTAGACCCTCAGGGGAGACGTGAAGTAGTAGAAACGGTCAGACAACTTGTTGATCAAAAGGGTATTACGGTATTATCGATTACGCACGATTTAGAAGAAGCGGCACAGTCAGACCGTATTATTATTTTGAACAAGGGAGAAATATTAGAGGAAGGTACTCCAGAGCAAATTTTCAAATCCTCTCATATGCTCCAAGAGATTGGATTAGATGTACCTTTTTCGGTGAAAATAGCAGAATTATTAAAAAGAAATGAAATTCACTTGCAAAATACGCATCTTACAATGGAAAGCTTGGTGAACGAACTTTGGAGATTACATTCCAAAAAGTAGAACATCGTTATCAATATAAAACTCCATTTGAAAGACGCGCACTTTATGATGTAGACGTGTCGTTTCCAAGTGGGGGCTATTATGCCATTATCGGTCATACTGGTTCAGGTAAGTCGACGATGATTCAACATTTAAATGGTTTATTGCAGCCGACAAATGGTACGGTTCAAATTGGTGAACATTTAATTTCAGCAGGGAAGAAAGAGAAAAAGCTTAAGCCGCTACGAAAAAAAGTAGGGGTTGTCTTTCAGTTTCCAGAACATCAACTATTTGAAGAAACAGTTGAAAAGGACATTTGTTTTGGACCGACTAATTTTGGTGTATCTGAAGAAGAGGCAAAACAAAAGGCGAAAGATGCAATCCAGCTTGTTGGATTGGACATAGAGTTATTAGCACGTTCTCCGTTTGAATTAAGCGGTGGGCAAATGAGGCGTGTTGCAATAGCAGGCGTACTTGCGATGGAACCCGAAGTGCTTGTATTAGATGAACCTACAGCAGGGCTTGATCCAAAAGGACAGCACGAGCTCATGGAGATGTTTTACAATTTGCATAAGGAACAGGGGCTTACAGTCATTCTTGTTACCCATAATATGGAGGATGCCGCTAAGTATGCAGATCAAATAGTGGTCATGCATAAAGGAACGGTCTTTTTGCAAGGAAGAGCAGAGGAAGTATTTTCATATGCTGATGAATTAGAACAAATCGGTGTGGATCTTCCAATGTCTTTAAAGTATAAACGTGCAATTGAAGAGAAGTTTGGTATTTCAATTTCGAAGGCTACCTTATCTTTAGAGGATCTTACTCATGAAGTTGTACAGGTGTTACGAAAAGGTGGTCATGAATCATGCAGCAGTTGATTATTGGGAGATATATTCCAGGTCAGTCACTCATTCATCAACTGGATCCTCGTACGAAGCTGTTGATTGTCTTTTTATATGTATTTGTTGTTTTCTTAGCAAATAATGCGATTTCATATGGATTTTTATTTTTATATGCACTCATTGCTTTATTTTTTGCAAAAGTGCCGATTCGTTATGTACTTTCGGGCTTAAAACCAATTCTGTGGATTTTTCTTTTTACATTTTTCCTGCATATTTTTACAAATAAAGAAGGGGAAGTACTATTCCAGCTTGGTTGGTTTTCGATACATGAAAAAGGATTAGAGCAAGGAATATACATTTCTATACGATTCTTCGTTATTATTTTAATGACGACATTATTAACGTTAACGACGACACCTATTGAAATTACAGATGGGTTGGAGACGTTATTAAAGCCGTTCAAGCGTATAAAAGTTCCTGTTCATGAAATCGCATTAATGATGTCAATTTCACTACGTTTTATCCCGACATTAATGGATGAAACGAGTAAAATTATGAAAGCACAAGCGTCACGTGGCATTGATTTCGCCGGGGGACCGATAAAAGATAGGATGAAAGCTATTATCTCACTACTCGTTCCATTATTTATCAGTGCTTTTAAGCGTGCAGAGGACTTAGCGATTGCGATGGAATCTCGTGGATATAAAAGTGGCGAAGGACGTACTAAATTTAGGCAACTACGCTGGAAAATAAGTGATACAGTAACAATTGTAAGCTTACTTTGTTTAGCTTGTATTTTGGCATGGGTGCGGTCGTAATGGAGAATAGAGAAATGGAAAGAATAAAATGTACAGTTGCATATGATGGCATTCATTTTTGTGGTTACCAAATTCAACCACAGCATCGGACTGTTCAACAAGAAATAGAGAAAGCATTGCAGAAGTTGCATAAAGGAGAACTTGTTCGTGTGCAGGCATCAGGCAGAACGGATTCTACCGTTCACGCCAAAGGACAAGTGATACACTTTGATACACCTTTGTCTCTTGAAGAGTGGCAATGGAGTAATGCTTTAAATACAATGTTGCCGGATGATATTATTATCAGGCAGGTAGAGAAGAAAACAGAAGAATTTCATGCACGTTACGGTGTCGAGAAAAAAGAATATCGCTATCGTGTATTATTATCAAAGACTGCGGATGTATTCCGTAGAAATTATGTATATCAATATCCATATCCACTCGAAATAAACTCTATAAGAAAAGCGATTCCTTATTTTATTGGAACGCATGACTTTACTTCTTTTTGTTCGGCAAAAACTGACAAAAAAGATAAAGTACGAACAATTTATGAAATCGAATTAATTGAGCAAGACGATGAATTAATTTTTCGCTTTGTAGGTAATGGATTTTTATATAATATGGTCAGAATTATTGTTGGTACGTTACTTAGCGTAGGTCAAGGAAAGCTTGATCCAGATAGTATTCCAGAGATTTTAGCGAAACAAAATCGCCAGTTTGCTGGAAAGATGGCTCCAGGTCATGGACTTTACTTATGGCAGGTAAACTATAACAACTAATCCTGGTGTAACATTTGCTTGACATTAGAAACTCAAAAGTATATCATAACATATGGTATTGTTTCTAAAACCACGATTAGCCCCGGAAGGAAATCGTGTTTAAGATAAACAATAGATTTTTTCTATGGAAAAGATAACGAGGAGGGAAACACATGCGTACGACTTTTATGGCAAAAGCTAACGAAGTTGAGCGTAAATGGTATGTGGTTGATGCTGAAGGTCAAACTTTAGGTCGCCTATCTACTGAAGTAGCATCCATTTTACGTGGTAAACACAAACCAACATTTACACCACACGTTGACACGGGTGATCATGTAATTATTATTAACGCTGAGAAAATTCATTTAACAGGTAATAAATTAAACGATAAAATTTACTACCGTCACACTAACCACCCAGGTGGACTTAAGCAAAGAACAGCTCTAGAAATGCGTACAAACTACCCTGTACAAATGTTAGAGCTTGCAATTAAAGGCATGCTTCCAAAAGGACGTTTAGGACGTCAAGTTTCTAAGAAATTAAACGTGTATGCTGGAGCAGAGCATCCACACCAAGCACAACAACCAGAAGTTTACGAACTTCGCGGATAATTAATTAAAGGAGGGCTTACTTTGGCACAGGTTCAATACTATGGCACTGGACGTCGTAAGAGTTCAGTAGCGCGCGTACGCCTAGTTCCAGGCGAAGGACGCGTTATTATTAACGGTCGTGATTTTGAAAACTATATCCCATTTGCTGCATTACGTGAAGTAGTGAAACAACCTCTAGTTGCAACAGAAACTTTAGGTAACTACAATGTACTTGTAAACGTAAATGGTGGTGGATACACTGGTCAAGCTGGTGCTATTCGTCACGGTATTTCTCGCGCTTTATTAAAAGCTGATCCAGAATACCGTCTAACATTAAAACGTGCGGGTCTATTAACTCGTGACGCACGTATGAAAGAGCGTAAAAAATACGGTCTTAAAGGCGCACGTCGTGCACCTCAGTTCTCAAAACGTTAATTTTTGCGAACTACAAACCCCAACCATTTTGGTTGGGGTTTTTTTATGTTTAATTCTTCTTTTGTAATTTTTTTAGCTTGGAATATTTTAGTGCTACCGTCCTACGTATGCTTCTTCTTTAGAAGTTTAGACTAATACGTATTAGGGAGGTTTATAAGTACTATGAATGTCATTGTCAGCTTACAAGAAAAACAAAAAGAAAAGCAGTTAAAATACGAGCGGAAGATGCTGCGAGAATTATCATTAAAAACATTGCGTTTAAATATTCGTGTTGCCTTTCAGATGCAAGAACTTCATCGTCAGTATGAAGATTATTGCATTGAACTAGGGATAGAATCTTATTTATTAGGAGCGAGATACAGTAAATTTGGTTATCATGGCGAATCATTCTTTGATGTGAAATATAGGGCTTTAGAAGAAGAACAACAATTAACTGAAACGTTATTTCAATTTTTAACGAGTATGACTATACGTGAAATTAAGTTGCAAGACGAGGAATTGCTTTTTGAATCTTGCCAGCAGTTTATCGGCTTGTGGTGGCAGGAAGGCTATGAAAAAGGCGAAAGAAGATATCGATTAAAGCTACACTAAGACAAGCATAAACTTTCCTCTTGTCCCATATAAGTAATTAGAGGGACTAGCTGGAGGAGGAAAGGTATGAAGAGAATTCGAATTATCTCTTTTGCGCTCGCTGCGGTTGTTTTGTTTTTTTTAGTTAAACAAGAATTTCAAATTACAAAATCGTGGCGAGCTTGGAATTTACCCTTATCAGGGAAAGTGATTGTACTAGATGCTGGGCATGGTGGGCCAGACGGAGGGGCTGTTGGTGGAAAGGATATTGTAGAAAAAGACATTACACTTGAGATTACAAAAAAGGTACAAGATTATTTACAAGAACAAGGTGCTTTAGTTATTTTAACGCGTGAAGGAGATTATGATTTAGCTAATAAAGATACAAAGTCATATAGTAGACGTAAAGCAGAGGATTTAAAAAAGCGTGTTGAGATCATTAATAAGCCTGATGTAGACTTTTTTGCGAGTATTCATTTAAATGCCCTAACTAGTAGTGGATCTAAAGGCGCACAAACGTTCTACTATCGTTCTTCGATTGAAAATGAACGAGCTGCGAAATTTATACAAGCTGAATTGAGAACAAGCTTAGAAAATACGAATCGTTCTGCTAAAACAATTCCTCACGTGTATTTATTGAAGTATGCCAAAACACCAGGTGCTTTAATTGAGGCGGGCTTTTTATCGAATGTGAATGAAAGATATATGTTAAATTCGGAGAAATACCAACAAAAAGTAGCTGCTGCAATATATCGTGGTATATTACGTTATTTTACGGAAAAAGGAAATCCTCCAGAATAAGGAGGATTTTTTCGAGTTTCTCTCGTTAACGAAGTTTTCCGAAAATATGTTATACTGGAAATGTAAACGCATTTATTTTAAAAATAAAGAGAGATAAATTTAATTAACAATACGTTATTTTTCATACAGGGGGCTGGGCTAATTATGGTAACAAAAGAGCAGGTAGTGGAAGCATTGGAAGGGATTGTAGATCCGTTTATACATAAAACGTTAAAAGAAACAAATGCAATTAAAGAGGTGACAGTCAAGCCTGAGAAGGAACATGTAAGTGTTAAAATTGCAATTGTAAAGACGGGTACAGCGGAACAAATGCAGTTGCAGTCTGGAATTGTAAAGTTAGTAAAAGAACTTGGAGCAACAACAGTGGGACTTCGTTTTGCAGAATTTACAGAAGAGGAATTAGCTCAGTTTGCACCACCGCAAGAGGAAGAGAAAAGTGAATCCTTATTATCACCGAATTCAAATACAACATTTTTAGCAGTGGCAAGTGGAAAAGGTGGAGTAGGGAAATCAACTGTTTCTGTTAACCTTGCAATTGCTTTAGCTCGTTTAGGCAAAAAGGTTGGTATCATCGACGCGGATATTTACGGTTTTAGTGTACCGGATATGATGGGTATAGAAAAACGTCCAATCGTAAGAGGTGATAAGATAATACCAGTGGAGCGTCTAGGCGTGAAAGTAATCTCAATGGGATTCTTTGTAGAAGATAACGCACCTGTTATTTGGAGAGGACCGATGCTTGGGAAAATGTTAAATCACTTTTTCACAGAAGTAGAGTGGGGTGATTTAGATTACTTAGTATTGGACCTACCACCAGGTACGGGTGATGTTGCTTTAGATGTACATTCGATGTTGCCGGCTTGTAAAGAGATTATTGTAACAACGCCGCATCCAACAGCGGCATTTGTAGCAGCGCGCGCTGGAGCCATGGCTTTACGTACAGAACATAGTATTCTTGGTGTTGTTGAAAATATGGCGTATTTTGAAAGTAAAGCAACTGGTGAAAAAGAGTATGTGTTTGGAAGAGGTGGAGGAGATAAATTGGCTACGGAACTCCAAACGGATATACTTGGCCGAATTCCACTTCAACAACCTGATTGGAATAAAGAGGACTTTGCGCCGTCAGTATATGAAGATACACATACAACGGGTCTCATTTATCGTACGATAGCTGAGACAGTTATTGATAAAACAGCTGTTACACAAAAATAAAGTAGTAATGAGTGGACAATATATACATTGTCCACTCAGTTCTATAATTTTTATTATTGTTCTTTGTTCCCATCTTGAGAACCGCCTTCACCACCTGCGCCTTTCTTATCAGACCCACCTTTTTCGGCTTTTTGTACACCTTTACTAATGATGTCAATCATCTTAGCTTGGAAGAGAGGACTTTCGGCAGTTTCAGTTAGTACTTGCTGTAAATATTGACGATATTCTTTACTCTTCATTGTTTGTAACATAATTTTCTCTACTTCAGGATTTTTCATAATCTCTATAACACCTGATTGGTATTCAGGATCTTTTAGTAAAGTTTTCATTAAGTTTGTTTGTTCTTTTCCCATACTTTTAGCAAATTTCGATGAGAACTCAGGGTCTTTAAAGAGCTTTTCCCAGAATTGTTGCCCTTTTTCAGATACCAGTGCATCTTCAATCGTTTTCTTTACTACTGTTTCATCTAGTATGAGTGCTTGTTTCATTTTTTCATCAGTTAATACATCTTGGATCGCTTTTTTTCCTTGATCGGTTTTTAAAATATCAACAATCATTTTTTTTGTTTGATCATAATCAAGTTCGGATTTTGCTTCTTTTTCTTGTGCACATGCCGCTAGTGCTATAAATAGAAAAGAAGAAATCAAAACGAGCAGCATCCGTTTCATAAGTTGGAGCTCCTTTCAGCAAAGTTCTCTTTTTTTAATATAAATCTCTTTAAGGAATTTATACATTAACATGGCTAGCTTTTTGAAATTGTCATTGTTACAATTTAATTAGAAATATAAGAATAATGGGGGATGTGTTGTGAATAGCCGCAAGTGGGTACGACTATTTTTTACGACGTTGTTTCTTGGTGGGATTAGCACAGTCTTTATTGGTTTTGTTTTAGAGTGGGACAAGTACGCTAAATTTTTTCAAAATTTCGACGGAAAAGAGATTTTAGCAATTTCCTTTTGGTTGATGGGCGTAGGATTTATTTTTAGTGTTATAAGTCAAATGGGGTTCTTTGCGTATTTAACGATCCATCGTTTTGGATTAGGGATGTTTCGGTCATCTTCTTTATGGAATACAGTGCAACTGTTCTTTATTGCGTTCGTATTGTTTGATTTCGTTTATTTAAGGTCAGTACTTGTTGCGAATGGGGAAGTTTCATTAGGGAATAACATACTTGTTGCTGGGATGTTATTTGTGTTTGGGGCAATTGTCGCTTATATAAAGAGTAAAGAAACGAATAAAAAAGCATTCGTTCCCGCTCTGTTCTTTATGGTTGTTGTAACAATTCTTGAATGGGTACCAGCGCTCCGGATTAATGATACTGATTGGTTATATTTAATGGTGATACCACTTTTATTATGTAATTCATATCAGTTACTTGTATTGCATCGTTTAATTGGACAAAAGAGTAAGTCAGCTTAATGAGGAGAGTGGATTTTTAATTATCCAGATTCTTATCGTCTGTAAATGCTAGGATAAAAAAGCTCTGCTATCTTAACAAAAGATAGCAGAGCTTTTTATGTGTGAAGAACCGTGTAGAAAGGAACTACTTAATATCTTCACTTTTTGTACTTGTGTTGGAAATAAGTTGTGATACAGATGTTTGTTCATATCCGTCGCTCTTTAATTTTTGTAAGAGTAATGGTAAAGCCTTATTTGTTTGAAGGGCAGAATCAGAAGCATGTAATAAGACGATATCTCCACCCTTTAAATTGCTAGAGACTGTGGAAATGATTTTATTTACGCCGGGATTTTTCCAGTCATTTGAATTGTTACTCCAATGAACGATGGTGTATCCGAGTGATTCCGCTATTTTAAGAGTTGTTTTGTTAAAATCGCCACTAGGTGGACGTAATAGCTTGACTTGTTTTACGCCAAGTTTCGTAAAAACATCTTGTGCCCGCAAAAGATCTCGTCGTATTTCATTTGCTTCTAGTGAAGTGTAGGATGTGTAATTATAGCCCATACTACCAATCTCATGTCCATCTTTCATGATGCGTTCGACAATATCAGGGTGTCTTTCAGCCCATGCAGCAGAGAGAAAGAAGGTTGCATTCTTAATTTCTCTTTCTTTGAGTGTATTAAGGATTGGAATAGCTTTTTTGTCCCCCCAACTAATGTCAAACGTGAATGCAACTTGTTTTTTTGCAGTGTCCCCTTTGTAAATCACTTTAGGGCCAGTAGCAGTTGAAAAAGCAGATTCATGTGAATATGTTTTTAAAAAGAGTAGCCATGCTGTAAATAAGGAAAGTACGATTATTAAGCTAATGTGTTTAAATGTTCTTTTACTCGTAATAAAAAAGAAAAACATAATATTACGCCCCTTTGTCCAATCCTTTTCAGTTACATATATGCTTTAAATTAAAAAAAGAGAACGAGGGATTAATATCGTAAGTGGTGGATATAATGAGTGATAGAATTTTGTTTTTTGATGATACAGTATTGATAATTGAAAATGAGTGGGGCGTTTATCGGTACACGTAAGGAGTTATTGGGGTGATAATTTGCTTGGGATTATGTTGACGAAGGAAGAGAAAAAAGAAATTGAATACATACTGAAGAGAGAGTTAGAGGAACTTTTATTTGATTTTGAAGATGAGCGTATACATAGCGTTGTAAAAAAGGCGATGGAAGAAAGGTATAAAATCATTTTTTGTTTATTTCGGAGAGTTGCTAATAGGGAAGAATGTATTCGTTATGTAAGAAAAAGAATTTTTTATTAAAAAGTGTTGACGCTAAGAGTAAGGATATGATAAATTAATAAACGTCGCTGATGCAGAAACGCAGAAAACGACAAAAAAGAAATTAAAAAACTTAGTTGACATCGAAAAATGAAGATGTTAACATAAGGAAGTCGCAAATGAGCGACTAAGTAGTTCTTTGAAAACTGAACGAAACAAACAACGTGAACGTCAATTTTTATTTTTAGATGCTAGACAAACTAACTTTATTGGAGAGTTTGATCCTGGCTCAGGATGAACGCTGGCGGCGTGCCTAATACATGCAAGTCGAGCGAATGGATTAAGAGCTTGCTCTTATGAAGTTAGCGGCGGACGGGTGAGTAACACGTGGGTAACCTACCCATAAGACTGGGATAACTCCGGGAAACCGGGGCTAATACCGGATAATATTTTGAACTGCATAGTTCGAAATTGAAAGGCGGCTTCGGCTGTCACTTATGGATGGACCCGCGTCGCATTAGCTAGTTGGTGAGGTAACGGCTCACCAAGGCGACGATGCGTAGCCGACCTGAGAGGGTGATCGGCCACACTGGGACTGAGACACGGCCCAGACTCCTACGGGAGGCAGCAGTAGGGAATCTTCCGCAATGGACGAAAGTCTGACGGAGCAACGCCGCGTGAGTGATGAAGGCTTTCGGGTCGTAAAACTCTGTTGTTAGGGAAGAACAAGTGCTAGTTGAATAAGCTGGCACCTTGACGGTACCTAACCAGAAAGCCACGGCTAACTACGTGCCAGCAGCCGCGGTAATACGTAGGTGGCAAGCGTTATCCGGAATTATTGGGCGTAAAGCGCGCGCAGGTGGTTTCTTAAGTCTGATGTGAAAGCCCACGGCTCAACCGTGGAGGGTCATTGGAAACTGGGAGACTTGAGTGCAGAAGAGGAAAGTGGAATTCCATGTGTAGCGGTGAAATGCGTAGAGATATGGAGGAACACCAGTGGCGAAGGCGACTTTCTGGTCTGTAACTGACACTGAGGCGCGAAAGCGTGGGGAGCAAACAGGATTAGATACCCTGGTAGTCCACGCCGTAAACGATGAGTGCTAAGTGTTAGAGGGTTTCCGCCCTTTAGTGCTGAAGTTAACGCATTAAGCACTCCGCCTGGGGAGTACGGCCGCAAGGCTGAAACTCAAAGGAATTGACGGGGGCCCGCACAAGCGGTGGAGCATGTGGTTTAATTCGAAGCAACGCGAAGAACCTTACCAGGTCTTGACATCCTCTGAAAACTCTAGAGATAGAGCTTCTCCTTCGGGAGCAGAGTGACAGGTGGTGCATGGTTGTCGTCAGCTCGTGTCGTGAGATGTTGGGTTAAGTCCCGCAACGAGCGCAACCCTTGATCTTAGTTGCCATCATTAAGTTGGGCACTCTAAGGTGACTGCCGGTGACAAACCGGAGGAAGGTGGGGATGACGTCAAATCATCATGCCCCTTATGACCTGGGCTACACACGTGCTACAATGGACGGTACAAAGAGCTGCAAGACCGCGAGGTGGAGCTAATCTCATAAAACCGTTCTCAGTTCGGATTGTAGGCTGCAACTCGCCTACATGAAGCTGGAATCGCTAGTAATCGCGGATCAGCATGCCGCGGTGAATACGTTCCCGGGCCTTGTACACACCGCCCGTCACACCACGAGAGTTTGTAACACCCGAAGTCGGTGGGGTAACCTTTATGGAGCCAGCCGCCTAAGGTGGGACAGATGATTGGGGTGAAGTCGTAACAAGGTAGCCGTATCGGAAGGTGCGGCTGGATCACCTCCTTTCTATGGAGAATTGATGAACGCAGTTCATCAATAAACGTTGACTTGTTTTGTTTCGTTCAGTTTTGAGAGAACTATCTCTCAAGTTTAAATGTATGTTCTTTGAAAACTAGATAACAGTGTAGCTCATATTTTTTTAATTTTAGTTTGGTTAAGTTAGAAAGGGCGCACGGTGGATGCCTTGACACTAGGAGTCGATGAAGGACGGGACTAACGCCGATATGCTTCGGGGAGCTGTAAGTAAGCTTTGATCCGAAGATTTCCGAATGGGGAAACCCACTATACGTAATGGTATGGTATCCTTACCTGAATACATAGGGTATGGAAGACAGACCCAGGGAACTGAAACATCTAAGTACCTGGAGGAAGAGAAAGCAAATGCGATTTCCTGAGTAGCGGCGAGCGAAACGGAATCTAGCCCAAACCAAGAGGCTTGCCTCTTGGGGTTGTAGGACATTCTATACGGAGTTACAAAGGAACGAGGTAGACGAAGCGACCTGGAAAGGTCCGTCACAGAGGGTAATAACCCCGTAGTCGAAACTTCGTTCTCTCTTGAATGTATCCTGAGTACGGCGGAACACGTGAAATTCCGTCGGAATCTGGGAGGACCATCTCCCAAGGCTAAATACTCCCTAGTGATCGATAGTGAACCAGTACCGTGAGGGAAAGGTGAAAAGCACCCCGGAAGGGGAGTGAAAGAGATCCTGAAACCGTGTGCCTACAAATAGTCAGAGCCCGTTAATGGGTGATGGCGTGCCTTTTGTAGAATGAACCGGCGAGTTACGATCCCGTGCGAGGTTAAGCTGAAGAGGCGGAGCCGCAGCGAAAGCGAGTCTGAATAGGGCGTTTAGTACGTGGTCGTAGACCCGAAACCAGGTGATCTACCCATGTCCAGGGTGAAGTTCAGGTAACACTGAATGGAGGCCCGAACCCACGCACGTTGAAAAGTGCGGGGATGAGGTGTGGGTAGCGGAGAAATTCCAATCGAACCTGGAGATAGCTGGTTCTCCCCGAAATAGCTTTAGGGCTAGCCTTAAGTGTAAGAGTCTTGGAGGTAGAGCACTGATTGAACTAGGGGTCCTCATCGGATTACCGAATTCAGTCAAACTCCGAATGCCAATGACTTATCCTTAGGAGTCAGACTGCGAGTGATAAGATCCGTAGTCAAGAGGGAAACAGCCCAGATCGCCAGCTAAGGTCCCAAAGTGTGTATTAAGTGGAAAAGGATGTGGAGTTGCTTAGACAACTAGGATGTTGGCTCAGAAGCAGCCACCATTTAAAGAGTGCGTAATAGCTCACTAGTCGAGTGACTCTGCGCCGAAAATGTACCGGGGCTAAATACACCACCGAAGCTGCGAATTGATACCAATGGTATCAGTGGTAGGGGAGCGTTCTAAGTGCAGTGAAGTCAGACCGGAAGGACTGGTGGAGCGCTTAGAAGTGAGAATGCCGGTATGAGTAGCGAAAGACGGGTGAGAATCCCGTCCACCGAATGCCTAAGGTTTCCTGAGGAAGGCTCGTCCGCTCAGGGTTAGTCAGGACCTAAGCCGAGGCCGACAGGCGTAGGCGATGGACAACAGGTTGATATTCCTGTACCACCTCTTTATCGTTTGAGCAATGGAGGGACGCAGAAGGATAGAAGAAGCGTGCGATTGGTTGTGCACGTCCAAGCAGTTAGGCTGATAAGTAGGCAAATCCGCTTATCGTGAAGGCTGAGCTGTGATGGGGAAGCTCCTTATGGAGCGAAGTCTTTGATTCCCCGCTGCCAAGAAAAGCTTCTAGCGAGATAAAAGGTGCCTGTACCGCAAACCGACACAGGTAGGCGAGGAGAGAATCCTAAGGTGTGCGAGAGAACTCTGGTTAAGGAACTCGGCAAAATGACCCCGTAACTTCGGGAGAAGGGGTGCTTTCTTAACGGAAAGCCGCAGTGAATAGGCCCAAGCGACTGTTTAGCAAAAACACAGGTCTCTGCGAAGCCGTAAGGCGAAGTATAGGGGCTGACACCTGCCCGGTGCTGGAAGGTTAAGGAGAGGGGTTAGCGTAAGCGAAGCTCTGAACTGAAGCCCCAGTAAACGGCGGCCGTAACTATAACGGTCCTAAGGTAGCGAAATTCCTTGTCGGGTAAGTTCCGACCCGCACGAAAGGTGTAACGATTTGGGCACTGTCTCAACCAGAGACTCGGTGAAATTATAGTACCTGTGAAGATGCAGGTTACCCGCGACAGGACGGAAAGACCCCGTGGAGCTTTACTGTAGCCTGATATTGAATTTTGGTACAGTTTGTACAGGATAGGCGGGAGCCATTGAAACCGGAGCGCTAGCTTCGGTGGAGGCGCTGGTGGGATACCGCCCTGACTGTATTGAAATTCTAACCTACGGGTCTTATCGACCCGGGAGACAGTGTCAGGTGGGCAGTTTGACTGGGGCGGTCGCCTCCTAAAGTGTAACGGAGGCGCCCAAAGGTTCCCTCAGAATGGTTGGAAATCATTCGTAGAGTGCAAAGGCATAAGGGAGCTTGACTGCGAGACCTACAAGTCGAGCAGGGACGAAAGTCGGGCTTAGTGATCCGGTGGTTCCGCATGGAAGGGCCATCGCTCAACGGATAAAAGCTACCCCGGGGATAACAGGCTTATCTCCCCCAAGAGTCCACATCGACGGGGAGGTTTGGCACCTCGATGTCGGCTCATCGCATCCTGGGGCTGTAGTCGGTCCCAAGGGTTGGGCTGTTCGCCCATTAAAGCGGTACGCGAGCTGGGTTCAGAACGTCGTGAGACAGTTCGGTCCCTATCCGTCGTGGGCGCAGGAAATTTGAGAGGAGCTGTCCTTAGTACGAGAGGACCGGGATGGACGCACCGCTGGTGTACCAGTTGTTCTGCCAAGGGCATAGCTGGGTAGCTATGTGCGGAAGGGATAAGTGCTGAAAGCATCTAAGCATGAAGCCCCCCTCAAGATGAGATTTCCCATAGCGTAAGCTAGTAAGATCCCTGAAAGATGATCAGGTTGATAGGTTCGAGGTGGAAGCATGGTGACATGTGGAGCTGACGAATACTAATAGATCGAGGACTTAACCATATAATATGAAGCTAATGTTATCTAGTTTTGAAGGAATATATATTTAAAATTCCTTTTGACATTCTCAAAAGAATGTGTATAATGTTAAAAGTCTGGTAATGATGGCAGAGAGGTCACACCCGTTCCCATACCGAACACGGAAGTTAAGCTCTCTAGCGCCGATGGTAGTTGGGACCTTGTCCCTGTGAGAGTAGGACGTTGCCAGGCTTATATTATTCCGCAGTAGCTCAGCGGTAGAGCTATCGGCTGTTAACCGATCGGTCGTAGGTTCGATTCCTACCTGCGGAGCCATTATGCTTCCATAGCTCAGCTGGTAGAGTACTTCCATGGTAAGGAAGAGGTCACCGGTTCAAGCCCGGTTGGAAGCTTGGGAAAAGTTTTGTTTTTTTTTGGCCCGTTGGTCAAGTGGTTAAGACACCGCCCTTTCACGGCGGTAACACGGGTTCGAATCCCGTACGGGTCACCACTTTTGGAGGATTAGCTCAGCTGGGAGAGCACCTGCCTTACAAGCAGGGGGTCGGCGGTTCGATCCCGTCATCCTCCACCATATATTTTTAAATGTCGGAGGGGTAGCGAAGTGGCTAAACGCGGCGGACTGTAAATCCGCTCCTTTGGGTTCGGCAGTTCGAATCTGCCCCCCTCCACCATTTTCTTTAAAATAACCTGAGAGGGTTTATTTTTTTGAAAAGATAACCATACTAGTAAATATTAATGGGCTATAGCCAAGCGGTAAGGCAACGGACTTTGACTCCGTCATGCGCTGGTTCGAATCCAGCTAGCCCAGCCATTTACGAGCCATTAGCTCAGTTGGTAGAGCATCTGACTTTTAATCAGAGGGTCGAAGGTTCGAATCCTTCATGGCTCACCATTTTCGCGGAAGTAGTTCAGTGGTAGAATACAACCTTGCCAAGGTTGGGGTCGCGGGTTCGAATCCCGTCTTCCGCTTAATTACTAAGGGGCCTTAGCTCAGCTGGGAGAGCGCCTGCCTTGCACGCAGGAGGTCAGCGGTTCGATCCCGCTAGGCTCCATATAAATAGGAAAAGCTTACATCAAATGATGTAAGCTTTTTTTGTGTTTAAATTCCACTCAAAAAGGAAACTTTTCCGTATATCGTTTAAAATGAAAAAAAGGGATTGAATAAGGGGGGATAATTATGAAAGTTGTCATTGCATCGGATTCATATAAAGAAAGCCTGAAAGCTATAGAGGTATGTGAAGCTATTGAAAGGGGTTTTGCAGCAGTTTTTCCTAAAGCAGAGTACGTTAAAGTACCAATTGGAGATGGAGGTGAAGGAACGGTCGAATCTCTTGTTGGTGCTACAATGGGGGGAATTATATCACTTAATGTGACAGGGCCGCTTGGGGAGAGTGTGCAAGCCTATTATGGAATGTCTAAGGATAAGGAGACAGCATTTATTGAAATGGCGGCAGCATCAGGATTACAACACGTTCCAATTGAAAAGAGAAACCCACTTATTACAACGACAAAAGGGACAGGTGAACTGATATTACATGCATTAGATCAAGGAGCTAAACACATTATTTTAGGGCTTGGAGGAAGTGCTACAAATGATGGTGGGGCAGGTATGTTGTCTGCTTTAGGCGTAGAGTTTATTAATAGGAAAGGTGAAGTAATTGAGCCCTCTGGAGGAACATTACATTTGATTACTGCTCTTAACCTTTCTCGTATGGATACACGTTTGAAGGATATAAAGCTAGAAGCAGCATGTGATGTCGACAATCCATTAGTTGGACCAAAGGGAGCGTCTTTTGTATTTGGGAGACAAAAGGGTGCGAATGTAGAGATGATGAAAGAGCTAGACGGGAATTTAAAACATTATGCTAATATACTTAAACAGTACGTATCTTTTGATGTGTCCCTAATACCTGGTGCAGGGGCAGCTGGAGGAATGGGAGCCGCTGTCGTTGCAGTACTAAAGGGACAGCTAAGAAAAGGGATTGAAATTGTATTAGATTATACAAATTTTGATAAGTGTATAGAGGGTGCCGATCTTATTGTAACTGGTGAGGGAAGGATAGATGAACAAACAGCTTATGGAAAAGCTCCTGTTGGTGTCGCGAAGCGGGCGAAATGCCGTCATATTCCTGTAATTGCTATTGGTGGATCTGTATCTCCGAACTATACAATTGTTTATGAAAAGGGAATTGATGCAGTATTTAGTATTACAGCAAGTCCAATGACATTAGAAGAGGCATATAAAAGGGCAGAAGAGAATATAGAAATGACAGCGAGAAATATTGCAGCAGTGTGGAAACTAGCATCAGAAAAACGCTTCTAAGTGTAGAAGTGTTTTTTAAATTCAGTTATTTGAGGATGTTTTGTGTAATTCTAGGTATTGATGGAGAAAGGCACGGATAAAAATATTAGCTGATAGAAAAGTTAGTTGGTTCATTAAGTTAACTTTATACATAGAATAGTTTAAAAATCGGGAGTCCAACGTAAATATAAGTGAATAAAATGTATATCCATGCAGAAAAATGTCGAGTTGAGTCAGACTATATAAAAGATTTAAAATATTTAGTGAAGGCATAAAAGGGGGATACTATCTATGAAAAAAGAAATCTCAGTTATTGGAGTTCCAATGGATTTAGGACAGATGCGTCGCGGGGTTGATATGGGACCAAGCGCGATCCGTTATGCAGGGGTAGTTGAAAGAATTGAACAAATTGGATATGACGTAAAAGATATGGGAGATATATGTATAGAGAGAGAAAAAGAAGTAGATGAAAATACAAAGTTACGAAACCTTACTCAAGTTGCAACTGTATGTAATGAACTAGCGACTAAGGTTGATCATATTATAGAAGAAGGTCGTTTTCCACTTGTATTAGGCGGTGATCATAGTATTGCTATCGGTACGCTAGCTGGTGTGGCGAAACATTATAAAAATTTAGGTGTTATTTGGTATGATGCACACGGTGATTTAAATACAGAAGAAACATCACCATCTGGAAATATTCACGGTATGTCACTTGCTGCAAGTTTAGGTTATGGACATTCTTCACTTGTAGATTTATACGGGGCATACCCGAAAGTAAAAAAAGAGAACGTTGTAATTATAGGTGCACGTGCATTAGATGAAGGAGAAAAGGACTTTATTCGTGAAGAAGGCATTAAAGTATTCTCAATGCATGAAATTGATCGTATGGGTATGACGGCTGTTATGGAAGAAACAATTGCGTATTTATCTCATACTGACGGTGTTCATTTATCATTAGATTTAGATGGGCTTGATCCTCATGACGCACCAGGAGTTGGAACACCTGTAATTGGTGGTCTATCTTATCGTGAAAGCCACTTAGCGATGGAGATGTTAGCAGAAGCTGATATTGTTACATCTGCTGAATTTGTTGAAGTAAATACGATTTTAGATGAGAGAAACAGAACAGCAACAACAGCGGTTGCTTTAATGGGTTCTTTGTTCGGTGAAAAACTAAAATAAATGTAAGAAAAGCAACTGAGAAGTTGCTTTTTTTATTTGAAAATAGGCGTATAATAATGACTTATATTATACTGTAGGATAAGAAAGTTTGACATCTTACCAATTTAAGCTAAAGGGGGGCGTTTGTAATTGTCGTTTGGTTCATGTATGGTATAATTAACTAGTTGTTGGAAATACATACAGATAGAGCATAAAATAATATTTCAATATATGGATAGAATTGCTCGTAAGTAGGAGGAAGGGTTAGCATGCCTTTTGAAGATACGACCATTTTGAAATATCTTAGTACGGCATTAGATATTGCTGTTGTATGGTTTATTATATATAAGCTAATTCTTATAATTCGGGGCACGAAGGCTGTGCAACTTTTAAAAGGTATTACAGTTATTATTGTCGTCCGGATGATTAGTATTTTACTTGAATTGCATACGCTATATTGGCTAACGGAACAAGTATTAACGTGGGGATTTTTAGCCGTTATTATTATCTTCCAGCCAGAATTGAGAAGAGCACTTGAGCAGCTAGGACGGGGTAGCTTATTTTCGCGTGTGGGAAATCAGGGGGAAGATGAACCTGAAATTGTTGCAACAGCGATAGCTAAAGCAACGGAATATATGGGAAAACGTAGAATTGGTGCACTAATTACTTTGTCAAAAGAGACTGGGATGGATGATTATGTAGAAACGGGTATTCCGCTAAATGCAAATGTATCATCGGAATTACTCATTAATATTTTTATCCCTAATACCCCTCTTCATGATGGAGCAGTAATTATGCAGGGAAGTACAATTAAAGCAGCAGCATGTTACCTTCCGTTATCAGAAAGCCCATTTATTTCTAAGGAGTTAGGAACTAGGCATCGCGCTGCAATGGGAGTTAGTGAAGTCACTGATAGTATTACAGTAGTTGTGTCGGAAGAAACAGGCCAAATTTCTTTAACGAAAAACGGTAAGTTACATCGTGATTTGAAGACAGAACAGCTGAAGGACATGTTGTTAGCAGAATTTAGTGGGAACGAAAAAACGACTTCTTCGTCTTTATGGAATTGGAGGAGAAAGCGTCATGGATAAGTTAATGGAGAATCATTGGTTTTTAAAAGGAATCTCATTACTATTGGCGTGTATGCTTTTCATGTCAGCAACTTTAACTGAAAAAAATACGACATCGAGTATATTACCTTTCGTAAATGAAACGAAAGAAACATTAACTGATTATCCTATTACCCTGAAGTATGATGAAGAGAAATATATTGTAAGTGGTATTCCATCAGGTGGAGTTAAGGTGAAGTTGGAAGGTCCAAAATCAGCAGTTGCTACAGCAAAAGCAAAAAAACAATTTGATATATCAGTTGATTTGCGAGATAGTCAAAAAGGAACTTATGAAGTTTCTTTAAAAGCGAATGGGCTTCCAGATGATGTGAAAGGAACAGTCCAACCAGCAACAATCAAAGTTACTCTTCATGAAAAAGCGAGAAAATATGTTCATGTAGACTTAAAATTATCAAATGAGGATCAGATGCCAGCGGGTGCTACTCTCGAAAAATCAAACATTAAACCTGATACTGTTGAGGTAGTTGGGACGAAAGAAGAAATCGAAAGTATTTCATCTGCTAAGGCGTATATTGATTTAAAAGGTGTTAATAAAACTGTTACAAAAACACCCGAAGTTACATTATACAATAAAGAAGGAAAACGTTTAAATGTAAGAACGAGTCCATCTAAAATTAGTGTAACATTGAATGTGGCGACGCAAGCTACGGCCAATAATACTGAAAAAACTGTTCCTGTGACGTATACGAAAAAGGGGAGTTTGCCAGAAGGATTGACTGTTACAAATATTAGCGTTGAGCCGAGAGAAGTAACGATAGCAGGTCCAAAAGACATTTTGGATAATATACAATCTATAGAGGGGGTCGAGGTAGATTTTAGTCAATTGACGGATTCTACAACATTCGATGCCTCTGTTTTATTGCCAAAAGGTGTAACAAGTGCAAAACCAAATCAAGTGAAGGTTTCCGTAGGGGTACAAAAGGTAAAACAAACGAAAAGTAAAACTATTGATGGTATCCCGATTCAAAAAAGTGGAATTCCGAATGATGTTACTGCGCAGCTACTTTCGCCACAAGATGGAAAGATAAGCGTTGATATTTCAGGAGAAGCAAGTATAGTAGATAAAATAACAGCTGCTCAAATAACAGCGGCGATTAATCTGCAAAATGTATCTCCGGGGACGACAGATGTTTCTATTCAAGTGAGTGGTCCTGGTAATATTTCGATAGAAGCAAAACAAAAAAGTGCTAAAGTCACAATTGTGAAGAAAGAAAAGCCGGATAAAGAAGTACAGGGTAATATTGAACAACCAGATTCAAAAAACAATCAAGAAAATCAAACTGAAAAACCAAAAAATCCTGAACCTAATCCAGAAAAGGATCAGGAAAAAGAAAAAGACAAAGAAAAAGAAAAAGACAAAGAAAATGGCCAAGAAACGAGCCAAGAACCAACAGTAGATAATCAAAAAGAGCACGAAAAAGGAGCGAATAATAATGGGTAAATATTTTGGTACAGACGGAGTACGCGGGGTTGCAAATAAGGAATTAACACCTGAATTAGCTTTTAAAATAGGACGTTTTGGCGGCTATGTATTAACAAAAGATACAGATCGTCCAAAAGTAATTATTGGCCGTGATACACGTGTATCTGGACATATGCTAGAAGGAGCTTTAGTAGCAGGCCTATTATCAACTGGAGCGGAAGTAATGCGCCTTGGTGTTATTTCTACACCAGGTGTGGCTTATTTAACAAAAGCTTTAGGGGCGCAAGCAGGTGTTATGATCTCTGCATCTCATAACCCAGTACAAGATAATGGAATTAAGTTCTTCGGTTCAGATGGATTTAAATTAACAGATGAGCAAGAAGCAGAAATTGAAGCGTTATTAGACAAAGAAGTTGATGAGCTACCACGTCCAACAGGTACTAACCTTGGACAAGTGAGTGATTACTTTGAAGGTGGACAAAAATATTTACAATACATTAAACAAACTGTAGAGGAAGATTTCTCTGGGTTACATATTGCTTTAGATTGTGCACATGGTGCTACATCTTCTTTAGCTCCATATTTATTTGCAGATTTAGAAGCTGATATTTCAACAATGGGAACTTCACCGAACGGTATGAATATTAACGCTGGAGTAGGTTCTACGCATCCAGAAGTGTTAGCTGAATTAGTAAAAGAAAAAGGTGCTGACATTGGTCTTGCTTTTGATGGTGACGGAGACCGTTTAATCGCAGTAGACGAAAAAGGAAACATCGTTGATGGCGATCAAATTATGTTTATTTGCGCGAAGTATATGAAAGAAACTGGTCAATTGAAACATAATACAGTTGTTTCAACAGTTATGAGTAACTTAGGTTTCTACAAAGCGCTTGAAGCAAACAATATTACAAGTGATAAAACAGCAGTTGGTGATCGCTACGTAATGGAAGAGATGAAACGTGGTGGATATAACCTGGGCGGAGAACAATCAGGTCATATTATCTTACTTGATTACATTACAACTGGTGATGGAATGTTAAGTGCACTTCAACTTGTAAACATCATGAAAATGACGAAAAAGCCATTATCTGAGCTTGCAGGCGAGATGACAAAATTCCCACAATTACTAGTAAACGTTCGTGTAACAGATAAAAAACTAGCATTAGAAAACGAGAAAATTAAAGAAATTATTCGTGTTGTAGAGGAAGAAATGAACGGAGACGGTCGTATTCTTGTTCGTCCATCTGGAACAGAACCACTTATTCGTGTAATGGCAGAAGCACCGACACAAGAAATTTGTGATGGGTATGTACATCGTATTGTAGAAGTTGTGAAAGCGGAAGTTGGAGCTGAATAATTTACCAAATTTGTTTTAAAAGGAGCACAAGAAGTGCTCCTTTTTCATATGTTTTATAGATAATGAAAAAAATTTCATTGACGATTTATATTGTTTGTTATACGATGGTCTTGTTCTTTTTCTCAAAGGAAATATTGTAAATTATAAAAGCGCCAGAACTACAAGTAGTGTAGTTGACGAGGTGGAGTTTATCGAGATTTCGGCGGATGACTCCCGGTTGTTCATCACAACCGCAATCTTTTACTTAAAACATTAAGGTGACTTAGTGGACAAAGGTGAAAGTGTGATGAGAGAAGAGGAACGGATGAATACTAGCTGTATAAGTATATACGGACTTTAACCCAATCGAGAGGAAGGTGAAAGCCGTTACAAGCTTACAGGGCTAGCAATATGTAATCCGTTTTTTAGTATAAATAAAAATGGTATCGGACTATGTCGTTACATGTTCGCAGAGCAGTGTAAGCATTTGTAACGGCGACTAAACATGTGTGGAATCGTAGGATTTATTGGAGAGCAAGATGCAAAGGAAATTTTATTAAAAGGTTTAGAAAAGCTAGAATATCGCGGATATGATTCAGCAGGTATTGCAGTACAAGCAGAGAACGGTGTTGTTGTATACAAAGAAAAAGGCCGTATTGCAAAACTTCGCGAAGTCGTAGAAGAGAATGTAGCAGCAAGCGTGGGAATCGGTCACACACGCTGGGCTACACACGGTGTTCCAAGCAAACTAAACGCGCATCCGCATCAAAGTACATCAAAACGCTTTACACTAGTTCATAACGGTGTAATTGAAAACTATGAGTTAGTGAAAAAGGAATATTTACAAGATGTAACGTTCGTAAGTGAAACAGATACAGAAATTATCGTGCAACTTATGGAACAACAAGTAAGTACAGGACTAAGTGTAGAAGACGCGTTCCGTCAAACGTTATCTCTTTTACATGGTTCTTACGCAATCGGACTACTTGATGCTGAAAATCCAAACATGATTTATGTTGCTAAAAACAAAAGCCCGCTATTAGTAGGTGCTGGTGATAACTTTAATGTTATTGCAAGCGACGCTATGGCGATGTTGCAAGTTACAGATCAATTTATCGAGTTAATGGATAAAGAAATGGTAATCGTAACAAAAGAAAGCATTACAATTAAAAACTTACAAGGTGAAACGATTGAACGTGCACCGTTTACAGCGGAATTAGACGCAAGTGATATTGAAAAAGGAACGTATCCTCATTTCATGCTAAAAGAAATCGACGAGCAACCACTTGTAATCCGTAATATTATTCAAAAGTACCAAGATGAAAATGGCGAAATTGAATTAGATCAAGATATCCGTAACGCAATTTTAGATAGCGATCGCATTTACATCATTGCATGTGGAACAAGTTATCATGCAGGTCTTGTTGGAAAGCAATTCATTGAGAAATTTGCGAAAGTACCAGTTGAAGTACATGTAGCAAGTGAATTCTCTTACAACATGCCATTATTAACAGAAAGACCATTCTTCATTTATATTTCACAAAGTGGTGAAACAGCTGATAGCCGTGCAGTACTTGTGCAAACAAATGAAATGGGTCATAAAGCATTAACAATTACAAACGTACCTGGTTCTACGCTTTCTCGTGAAGCTGATTATACACTTCCTTTATATGCAGGACCAGAAATCGCAGTTGCATCGACGAAAGCATACACAGCACAGCTTGCAGTACTTTCAATCTTAGCGGCTGACATTGCAAAAGCAAAAGGTGAGGTTCTTGATTTCGATTTAACACATGAATTAGGACTTGTAGCAAATGCAATGGTAGTACTTTGTGATCAAAAAGAAGAAATGGACGCATTAGCAAAACAATTTTTAGCAACAACGCGTAACTGCTTCTTCATCGGACGTAGCGTAGACTTCTTCGTAGGTTTAGAAGGTGCGTTAAAACTAAAAGAAATCTCTTACATCCAAGCAGAAGGATTTGCTGGAGGAGAATTAAAACACGGTACAATTGCCTTAATCGAAAACGGTACACCAGTTATCGCACTTGCTACACAAGAGCACGTAAACCTTGGAATTCGTGGTAACGTGAAAGAAGTAGTAGCACGCGGAGCTAACCCATGTATCATCTCAATGAAAGGCTTAGAAATGGAAGGTGACAGCTTCGTATTACCAGCTGTACACGAAGCACTAGCACCGCTAGTAGCAGTTATTCCATTCCAACTTATCTCATACTACGCAGCGCTTCACCGCGAATGTGACGTTGATAAGCCACGTAACTTAGCTAAGTCTGTTACTGTTGAGTAGGAGATTGGTAGAGTAACTAGATTATTGTAAATTTAAAATAAAGTCACGACGTTTATAAAAAAGTTGTGAAGCTTTGCCCCTTTGGATATGATTATCTAAAGGGGCATTTTTGTGTCGAAAAAAAGAACATTTAAAATCGATAAGTGGATTAAAGAGGGGCAAGGAACTGGCAGTGGGAGAGATTATCAGCCTTGTCTTGAAATTCAAGATGATCCCTCATTAGATCGGTCAGTGGGATTTAAAAAGTATAAAAACCGGCAGATAGCATGAAGTTTTATCGGATTTGGGACGGAACTACTTTTATTTAACTGAATTTTCTGTTGTTATTTCAGATATTCGTTGATGGAAAAAAACACTGATTAAAGTTTCACTTTATTGAACAAATTAGATTACTAGACATTACAAGGGGGTTTATTAATGAAGGTGAAAGAAAAAACATATTTAAGTATAGAAGAGATTATTTCATTACCAACCTTATCAGGTGCAAATATAAGTGATGACGGCAAAGGCGTAGCATTTGTTAAGAAGACAGCTAACTGGAAAGACAATACATATAGGAATCATATATGGATATATGAAAAAGATAAGGAGCAGAGTTACCTATTAACAACTGGGGATATAGATAGTATACACCCATTATGGTCCCCAGATTCTAGGGATATCGCATACCTTAGCCCAGTTGGTGACGGAGATAATAAGAAAAATCAAATCTTTGTTAAGTCAATAGATGGTTATAGTGAGTTACAAATTACTGATGAGAAAGAAGGGGTCAGTACATTCAAATGGGAGCCTACTGGTAAAGGTTTTTATTATGTTGCACAGTCAAAAGAATGTGAGGAAATAAAGAAACGTAAAGAGCTATATGGGGACTTCCAACATGCAGGTAAGGAACATCGGAATAATTGTTTATATTACATTGAAATAGAAAAAGGGATACAAAATGATAAAGAGGAACGTGAGATTAGCGGTGTTTATCAACTAACGGATGGTAAGGATTTTTATATACATAACTTTGATATTTCAAATGATGGGACAAAGGTTGTATTTATGGCTACACCAAGCCTAAACGATCATATGAATGGTGATCTATACATATTAGATGTTGAAGCTGAGGAACTACAAAAGATGAATGTAGATAAGTTGTTGGGCGGGAGCGTTTGCTTTTCTCCTGAGGGCAGCAAAATATGTTACTCAGCAAGCATAAGAGAGAAGGATTACTATAGAAACCATATACAAGAAAGTACATTAGAGATATATGATATGAATACTGGAGAGGTAATTCAGCCTCTAACAAATTTTGATAGTACGGTTATGCCATTACAGTGGACAGATAAGGGGATTTTAATTAGATGGCAGGATAAAACTAACTATCGTATTGGATTGCTATGTGAGGATGGCACTGTGGAAATGTTAGGTGACAAAGTAGATGGCTTTATAATGGATGCTTCTATAACAAGGGATGGAAATCATATATCCTATAGTAAGGCTATAACAAATGAAACCTTTGAAATCTATTTAGACGATAAAAAAATAACGGATGAAAATAGCCTTTTTAAAGGGAAGCTGAAAAGTAACAGGGAAATAATCTCATGGCAAAGTAGTGATGGTCTTGAAATAGAGGGTGTTTTATCAACCCCAGTAGATTTTGATGCCAACAAAAAATATCCTTTATTAGTAGTAATCCATGGTGGACCAGCTTGGGCATCTTTTCCGATATTCTCAGACTGTTTTAATGAGAAATATCCGATTGAGCAGTTTATCGAAAAAGGCTTTATAGTTTTAGAGCCAAACTATAGAGGAAGTTCTGGCTATGGTAATGAGTTCTTAAAAGCCAACTATAGAAAACAGGGAATTGCTGACTACGAGGATGTTATATCTGGAGTGGATGAACTAGTTGAGCAAGGGATTGTAGATAAAGATAGAGTAGGAGTTATGGGATGGAGTAACGGAGGATATATATCAGCCTTCTGTTCTACGTTTAGTAATAGATTTAAAGCTATTTCAGTTGGGGGCGGAATTACTAACTGGAGTACCCATTATGTAAATACAGATATCCCTTACTTTATTAGAATGCATTTAGGAAATACTCCATGGAATGATCCAGATATATATACAAAAACATCGCCAATGACATATATTAAATCAGCCTGTACGCCTACCTTAATCCAACATGGCGAAAAGGATGCAAGGATTCCAACTTCCAATGCATATGAGCTATATCAAGGGTTAAGGGATATGGAAGTTAATACAGAATTAATTATTTTTAAAGGAATGGCATATAGTTCTGACCAGCCAGGAATTAATGTGGCTATTATGAAGCAGAATTTGATGTGGTTTTCACACTATATTCTTGGAGAAAGTATGAAAGAATTTAGGGTTTTATAATGGCTTGTTTTAGTCTTTAAGCTTTTTAGGTGCTTGAAATAAAGTCGTACACATTTATTCGGTTATATATGATTGAGTTTAACATTGCGGATAAGGCAAACTGTGAAATGTTTTGGTGTAAATGAGAAAAGAGCCTGAATGTAGGCTCTTTCCTTATTTATATTTAAAAGATGAACTATTCTTATGCAGTTTTACTTAATTTATATGCTTCACGGTTATTTTTTTTGAAAAGTTTTGGGAAAACATAACCATCTAATCCAATACGTCCAGCATTCTGTCCTGCAACTAAAATGAACATAGTTAAAATAAGCAGGTTTGGGTTTACACTAACAGTTCCGCTTAATAAAAATGAAAGGTTCATTATGATGCCGAAAAATGCAGCTGTTTTTGTTAATCCACCTAAAATCAAACCTAGCCCTACTAAAATTTCTCCCCATTGAACTAAAAAGCTAAATAGGTCTGCGTTTGGAAGAACAAAATGTTGAAGAAAATCTGCCCACCAACCTTGTACTGCAGGATGGGCACCTGATGCTTGAGCGATAGCTCCTTTTAGAAAACCACTTGCGTCAAAAGATTGTCCAAAAACTTTTCCTATTCCAGCAGCAAGCCATGCATATCCTATGTAAAGTCGTAAAAATAATAATATGAAAGTAGCGCGTTTATCAGTTCTTAAAAAATTGATAACCATTGAAATCCCTCCAATGTATTGTATTTACATGTTTATTATATATCCATTGTGAATAAATTCACAATGGAGGAAATGTGAACAAAAATAGGTTAGGAGTAATTGTTTTATTGTTTGTAACATTTCATCTATTTTGGTAGACTAATAATGGAGATATATCAAAAGGAGGCAAAGAATAGATATGTGGATGAACTTGTAATGATTAGAAATTAGATAGATGAATTTTTCTCTCGTAAGTGAGGGTTTATTTAGCTACCTATAAATCATTCAAGGAATGCATATTTGTTTTGTACATCCCTTTTGTAAGGATAGGTGCCTATGTGGGGAAATTTATATCTCTTATATAAAATATGCGTCCTTTAACTTTGGAGGAGTATATGATGAATCAATTAAAAAATAAAGTAGCAGTTGTTACAGGTGTAAGTCGTCTAGACGGTATAGGAGCAGCTATTTGCACGGAGTTAGCAGAGGCTGGATACGATATATTTTTTACGTATTGGACAGAATACGATAAAGAGATGCCTTGGGGCGTTGATAAAAATGAACAAATACAATTAAAAGAAAAGTTGATACAAAACGGTGTCAAAGTATCGAGCATGGAGTTAGATCTAACTCAGAATGATGCATCAAATCAGCTTATAAATAAAGTTACTGAACAATTAGGGTACCCTCATATATTAATTAATAATGCAGCATATTCTACAAATAATGATTTCTCTAATTTGACTGCTGAAGAACTAGATAAGCACTACATGGTAAATGTTCGTGCGACTACATTGTTAAGTAGTCAATTTGCCCAAGGTTTTGATAAGAAATCTGGTGGTAGAATTGTGAATATGACGTCGGGACAATTTAAAGGACCTATGGCAGGAGAATTAGCGTATGCAACAACGAAGGGAGCAATTGACGCTCTTACTAGTACGTTGTCAGCGGAAGTGGCCCATTTAGGGATAACAGTGAATACAATTAATCCAGGTCCAACTAGTACAGGATGGATGACTGAGGAGATAAAGCAAGGATTAAGACCGATGTTTCCTTTCGGCAGAATTGGTGAGCCAAAGGATGCAGCAAGGCTTATTAAGTTTTTAGTGAGCGAAGAAGCCGAATGGATTACAGGGCAAGTTATTCATTCAGAAGGTGGATTTAAGAGATAATTTTATAATTAAAAAGAAGGTATCTCATTTCAATGAGATACCTTCTTTTTAATCTTTCTTCAATCTTCGTGCAACACCATTCCCTAAAGACTGTAATCCTTGAACGAGGATAATCAAAATAAAGACGGTTGCATACATTACTTCAGGTTCGTAGCGTAAATGTCCGAATCGATATGCTAAATCACCAAGGCCGCCAGCACCGACAAGTCCAGCCATTGCTGTTGCACCGATTAAGCCGATCGTTGCGATTGTTAATCCAAGTACGAGAGACGGGCGAGCTTCTTTAACCATAACGTGCCAAATGATTTTTAAAGTAGAGACTCCCATTGCTTGATATGCTTCAATGACACCGCGATCCACTTCTAATAAAGCAGTTTCCATTAAACGGGCAATGTAAGGGGCTGTGAAGACAACAAGTGGTACGATAACACCTTGCACGCCAATGGACGTTCCCATTAGAAACTTTGTAAAAGGTAAAATGAAGAATAATAGAATGATAAACGGAAGAGAACGAATGATATTAATAACTGTATTAAGAATAGGATAGATAATTTTATTTTCTCGCTGTCCACCAGGTCTCGTTAAAACAAGTGTGACACCGAGTGGTAATGCAATAAGAATAGAGATAAGTAGTGAAATAGATGTCATTTGAAATGTTTGAATTGTTGCTTCCCATATTACGTTACCCCACTCATCCAAAAAGGACTTGTTTCCCATAATCTGTTCTACCTCCTTCTACGATGATCCCTTGTTCTTGTAAAAATGATAAGGCACGGTGTACTTCACTTTTTTCACCTTGCATATGAACGATCAGTTTTCCATATGCCTCATGTTTTAACTGTGTAATATTGCCTGATAAAATATTAGGATATACGTGGAAACGTTTTGTAGCGACAGCTAACGCTGGTTCTCCTGAAGCGGTTCCTATAAATGAAAGTGTTACGATTACCCCGGTGCTTTGTAGTTCTTTCTGTACCTCTTCTGGAATTTTAGCTGCAAACGCGCTATTTACAAATTTCTTCGTTGTTACATGTTGTGGATTTGTAAAAATGTCCTTCACTGTTCCACTTTCAACGACAGATCCATGTTCCATTACAGCAACTTGGTCACAAATACGCTGGATGACATTCATTTCGTGTGTAATTAGCAAAATCGTAATTCCGATTTCTTCGTTGATCTTTAATAATAAATCAAGAATAGAATCAGTCGTTTCCGGATCTAATGCGCTCGTTGCTTCATCACTTAATAAAACTTCAGGCTCATGAGATAGTGCGCGAGCGATCGCTACACGTTGTTTTTGACCACCAGATAATTCACTTGGATAGGCATCTTTTTTATTAAAGAGATCAACAATGCGTAAATACTTTTCTACCCTTTTTTCAATTTCATTTTTGGGAAGACCAGATAGACGTAAGGGTAGTGCGATATTTTCATAAACGGTAACGGTTTTAAGTAAATTGAATCCTTGAAAAATCATGCCGATCTTTTTTCTCGCCTTTGCGAGTTCTTTTGTCGATAAGGTTGTTAACTCTTGTTCATTTACAATGATATCTCCTGTCGTTGGTTTTTCTAATAAATTTACACAACGGATTAATGTACTTTTACCAGCGCCACTATATCCGATGATTCCAAATACTTCGCCCTTTTTTACTTTAAGGGAAGTTGATTTAAGAGCCTCAACATTCCCTTTTTTTGTTGTAAATACTTTGGAGACGTTTTTTAATTCAATCATTATAGTCAGCTCCTACCAAGACGGTAAAACAGAACCATCGAATTTTTTCTCAATGAAATCTTTTACTTCTTTAGATTGATAAGCTTTCTTTAATTTATTAACAACAGCATCATCTTTATTTTCAGTACGAACAACGACCCAATTCACATATGGTGAATCTTTTCCTTCGCGGAAAATAGAATCTTTCGCTGGGCTTAATTTTGCACCTAATGCAAAGTTTGTATTAATTGCAGCTGCCTTTACTTCACTTAGCTGTGTTGGTAATTGAGATGCCTCTAATTCAACAATCTTTAAATTTTTCGGGTTTTCAATTACATCTTTTGCAGTCGCTTTTTCTGTAGCTTTTGGATCAACCTTTAAAACACCTGCTTTTTCAAATAGCTTTAAAGCACGAAGCTCATTTGTTGGATCATTTGGGACAGCGATTGCATCGCCCTCTTTTAATTCTTTTACATCTTTTAAGCTTTTAGAATATACACCCATAGGGAATGTTACTGTGGAAAATACTTCAGTTAATTTCATGTTGCGTTCAGCTTTAAATACGTCTAAATAAGATTTAGTTTGATAGCTATTTACATCGAGGCTTTTTTCATCTAAAGATACGTTTGGCGCTACATAATCATTAAATACCTTTACATCAATTTCGAGACCATCTTTTGCTGCCACTTCTTTTACCTTTTCAAAAATTTGTTCATGCGGTCCACCCGTTACGCCGACAGTAATCTTTTTCTCATCTAATGCTTTTACCTCTTTATCAGAATTAGCACCACATGCACCTAACAATAATACCGCTCCACTTACAATACTTAATAACACCTTTTTCATCTATAATTCCCCCTTAATATACGTTCCAAAATAAAAAGCACCTCTCAAAAATAAGAGAGGTGCCGAATAGACGAAATAGGTTCCTCTCTTATCTTCCAAAACGAAAATCGTTCTGCAGGAATTAGCACCTTAGCTTATACGTTATAAGCTCGGTTGCCGGGCATCATCGGGCCAGTCCCTCCGCCACTCTTGATAAGAGTATGTGTATGTAGTTTTTTAATATGGTACTAATAGTAAATCTTACAAAAAGAATTGTCAATATTATTTTCTGAATATATTTTATTTTAAGGTAATCGAAACGTTCCCTTTTTTATGTCCCTTTTCCACATACATATGAGCTTCAGCAATTTCTTCTAATCGGTAAGTTCTATCAATAACGGGCTTTAGTTTTTCCGTTTCGACTAGTTTTTTTAATAGAATCATATCCTCTTTACTTACCTTGGCCATCATTCCATTAACAGATACATATTTTCCATTGGGTGTTAATGTATTTGTACAAAGGGATTTTTTATACTTCCCAACTGCATCAAATATAATATCGTAGCATTTGCCTTGCTTAGTAAAATCTTCTTTCGTATAATCAATTACTTTATCAGCTCCTAAAGATTGCACGAGTTCAAAATTCGAATTACTACAAACAGCCGTAACGGTCGCGCCGAAATATTTAGCAAGTTGTACAGCAGCTGTTCCTACTGATCCGGAGGCACCATATATGAGCACTTGTTGCCCTTTTTTTATACGGCCCTTTCTCAGGAAATGTAATGCTGAAGTTCCGCCAAAAGGAATAACTGCCGCTTCTTCATACGTCACATTGGTAGGTTTTAATGTTATTAATCCACTTTCATGTACGCATGTGTACTCGGCATAACCACCGAGGTTTAGTTCTGTTAATGCAAAAATTGGATCACCTTTTTTAAATTGAGTTACATCTGTTCCTACTTCTTCGATTTCACCGGATAACTCTATGCCGAGTACAGGTTTTCTCGGTTTTCTGAAACCTAATATGATCCTCATAGGAATCCAAAATAAGAGGGGGCTATTAAAGCCGCGTATTCTACAATCTCCAGTCGTTACACTTGTTGCGTGAATTTTAATTAATGCTTCGTTCTTTTTAGGTGTAGGTTTCTCTATATTTTGAAGCTGAAGAACGTTAGGTGGTCCATACTGTGTGCAAATGATCGCCTTCATAATGACCTCCTGAAATGAGTTGTTGTTATTTACATCATATTTAAAACCTTCATTAAACATGTCGCTATATAGCGAATAAAGATTAAAAATTATATAGATTTCGTAGGAAAAGAGGTAATATTATTTTGGGAAAGGGGGCGACATTATGAAAAAAACTATTATTATTTCAAGTTTAGTGCTTGCAATCAGTCTAGGGGTAGGGTGTAGCAATGAGAAAACAACAAAGACTGATGAACCGAAAAAAGAAGCCATGCAAAAAGAAAAGGAATTAGAAGCGAAGGATGTTTTCAAGAAAACGAACGAAGCTTTTAAAAATGAAGAAAATGTAACGATGACATATGATGTAGGGTTAAAAGCTGAGGGAACAGAGATGGATATATTAAAGGCTAAGATGCAATTAGAGCCAAAGACAAAGAATTCTCGTTCTGAAATGAATATTTCTGGTACAGATGTTGTAGTGTATACTGTGGATGGTAAAGTTGCTGGTGAGGTGAAAAACCCTAATACAGGAGAAGTTATAACCGTACCAGAGGAGCAATTAAACGCTGGTGGAATGAAAGCGACTCAAGATATTATAGATAATTTAGAAGTACCAGCAGTAGTTTTAGATAAAATGAAGATGGAGAAAAGCGGAGATAAATATAAACTGAAATTTACATTAAAAGGGCAAGAAACAGAAAGTATGTTAACTAGCATGGATGAAACGCAGAAGAAAATGTTACAAGCACAAAATGCGAAGATAGAAGAAGTGGATGCAGAATATATCATTACAAAAGATTTTAAATATGAATCAGCGAAGATAGATATGATTATGAGTAGTAATGGTAAGGATAAGGCACACATTATTACGAATGCAAAATATACGTCGTACGAAAAGTTTGACCCAATACAATTGCCGGCAGCAAAGTAACAGTTTTGATCAGGGGGGACCTAAAATAAGGTGCCCTCTCTTTTTTATACTTTCTTCTTAGGAAAATAGGTACAATATGAAGAGGGAAAACTGTGGAAGAGGAGAGTGTCATTTGAAAAAAAGAAAGATAGCGGTGGTCATTGTAGCTTATACAGTGTTGCTTGCGACATCTATAAATACATATAAAGAGCAACTAGAACATCCTATTATGAGCGATGTAGGAAAGTTGCTTCCAACGAAAATTAAACGTGTTGAAAATGCTGAGGATGAACGTTCATTAAAACAGTTAGTGCAAGATGCAAATGTTTCTGGAGAGAAGATTTCTATTGCAGGTATGCAACATAGCCAAGGCGGACAGACGTATTATCCGAACGGTACGATGCTTGATATGAAAGGATATAATGAAATATTAGAATTCGATCCGGAGAAGAAGAGGATTAGGGTGCAAAGCGGTGTCACATGGAATGACATTCAAAAGAAAATCAATCCATATGGTCTTGCAGTTCAAGTGATGCAATCTCAAAATATTTTTACTGTTGGTGGTTCATTAAGTGTAAATGTACATGGGCGTGATATTCGTCATGAAGCATTGATTGATACAGTAGAGTCGTTCAGATTGTTAATGGCAGATGGTACGGTGCGTAATGTAAATAGAGAAGAAAATGCTGACTTGTTTCCGTATGTAATTGGGGGATATGGATTATTTGGTGTGATTTTAGATGTGACGCTACAGTTAACAAACGATGAATTGTATGAAACGCATACGAAAGTACTAGATTATAAAGAATACTCTTCATACTTTAAGAATAAAGTGCGAAGGGATGAGAATATACGTATGCATTTAGCACGTATTTCTGTTGCCCAAAATTCATTTTTAAAAGAGATGTATGTGACAGATTATGTACTGGCAGAAGATCAACAGAAGTTGAAAGAGTACAGCAAATTAAAAGAAGAAAATATTATAGCTGCGCCGAAATTTTTGCTCGGGTTATCACGTTATAGTGACTGGGGAAAGGGCGCATTTTGGGACATACAAAGAAGTTATTTTGAACGTACAGATGGTAAGTACGAAACGCGAAATAACGTAATGAGATCTGATAGTACTTTTATGGAATACGATAATCCAAACTTGACCGAAGTTTTACAAGAGTACTTTGTACCGATAGATGGTTTTGCAGCGTATATAGATGATTTGCGAAGCGTTTTAAATGAAGAGGAATTAAACCTTCTTAACATTACAATCCGCTATGTAGAAAAGAATGAGAATGCGGTGCTATCTTATGCGAAAGATGATATGTTTGCGCTTGTGCTTCTAATTAATCAAGGGCGTTCTGAAGATGAAATAAAGAAAACAAAAGTGGTCATTCAAAAGATGATTGATGTTACGTTAAAGCATAATGGAAGTTATTATTTACCGTATTATTCTTATCCGGAAAAGGAGCAACTAAAGAAAGCGTATCCTCGCATAGAAGAATTCCTTCAGAAGAAGAAGGAAGTAGACCCAGAGGAAAGGTTTGTGAATTTATTTTATAAGGAGTATAGCAAATGACATATAGAAGATTTGTAGCCTCACAAAGCATTATTATGATGGCGGGTAGTATGGTATTTCCTTTTTATATACTATTGCTTCGAAATGTAGGAAATAGTTTCTCGCAATTTGGCTGGGCGTACGGCTTATTTGCCTTAACTTCAGCTCTAGTATATCCGTTAGTTGGAAGAATCTCTGATAGGGTAGGTGATAGAAAGTTATTAATTATATACGCATGGTCCATGGCTATATTAATGCTTTTTTTCCCTATTGCAACAGAAGTTTGGCATGTATACATTCTCCAAATTTTAATGGGTATTTTAGGTGCTGTGCAGCGTAATACGGAGAAGACATCGTTAGCACGAAAGGTAGCGCATAAGGAAGCTGGTTACGAAATTGGAAAATACCATGTATGGACATCAATTGGGGGCGGAGTAGCTATAATTGCAACTGGTTACCTAGTGGATTTCTTTACGATAGGGACTATTTTTTACATTGCTTCAGTTTTATATGTAGTTAGTGGATTTGTATTAAGCCGCGGTGATAAGTAATTAAAAGTATTTCCATTCCCATTTTTACCTGATTACCCTTTATTTGTTATACTTATGGAGAAGACAAAAGAAAAGGGGACATTGCCTTTGATGAAATTTATAGTTTTAGCTATTCTCACTTTGTTTTTGATTCCATGGACTAGAAGCGGTAATAAAATTCGCGCGGTGGATAAAGGAGGAAATGAGAAAGTTGTAAAGGGTAAGAAATCATCTATTTTAGTTATTCCTGTTTTATTTTGGATAGGTATTGCAATCTATGAATATTTCTGGCTAATTGATGATCGAGCAGATTCTATTCTTACTCATTATTCTGTTGCAGTAGCGATTTTAATTGGGCTTGTTTTATTCTCACAAGAGCAGGTAGGGAAATTAGAAGGTACGTTAAAGGGACTTCTAATGTTTGTTTTACTCGCAAGTTACGGCTATTTTGGTTATTTGCACGATATAGTAATCACGCAAAAAAAATATGATTCTGTTGTGAAGATCGAGAAAGATATTTCAGAGCCATTTACTGAAAATGATCAGCCGTTTACAGTGCCGCCAAAGACAGCGGAGAATAAGATGAAAAAAGTATTTGGGGATATTCCGAAAGTAGCTTATTTTGAGCTAGGAGAATTAACGCCACAAATGGTAAATGGCGAGGCCTTATATGTAGCACCAATTGAAGTTTCAGGATTTTTTAAAGCACGTAAAGCTGAGACAATTCCAGGGTACGTAACGATGTCAGGTACGAATCCTGATGCGGAAGCGAAACTGCACCTTGGTTATAAAATGAAATATGTGCCAAGCATGTTTTTCGGTAATAAATTAGAACGTGTCGTTCGAAAAGCAGAGCCAGATTTAGTTTTTAAAGGGAAACCAAAATTTGAAGTTGATGATAAAGGGAAACCGTATTATACAATGACGTATGGTGAATTTATTTCAGGAAGATCTGGATTTGAAGTAGAAGGTGTTGTAGTAGTAGACGCACAAACAGGTGAAGTGAAAAGATACGACAAAGGAAAGGCACCTAAATTCGTTGATGGCGTATTAAATCACGAGACTGCATCTACATTAAATACGTATTTTGGTAAATATATTCACGGATTTTGGAATACAAAATTCTCACAAACGGATATGAAGATTCCGACTGAGTGGGGAACGAAAGAAGGAGTTACACCAATCTTCGGTAAGGATGGAACGTTATATTATTTTACTGATTTCACCTCTCCGAAAGAAGGAGTAGATTCTGCACTAGGCTATTCGCTTATTGATGCGCGTACAGGTAAGTTGTATTACTATAATGGAAAAGAAGTAAAGGGAATTATGGATGGTTCGGCTGCTACAGAAGTAGTGGATAATTCCTTTAAGAGAGAGAAATGGCACGGAACGATGCCGGTTATTTATAACGTGTACGGTAAACCTTCTTGGATTGTACCTGTTATTGATGACGGAGGATTAGTACGTGCTCATACTGTCATATATGCTTCTAATGCAAAAGTGTTTGCAACAGGTTCAACGCAAAAAGAAGCACTTGAGAATTATAAAAATGCGCTGAGCGGAAGTGGTGATTCATTTAGACCGACTTCAAATGGGAAAGAAGCGCAAAAAGAAGGTACTGTACAACGTGTGTATAAAGAAAAATCAGGTGAAAATACGATTGTGTACGTACTATTAGAAAACGAGCAAAAAGTATTCATGGTACCGGCGAATAAATTCCCATATGCAATGTTTACAGAAGTAGGAGATCCAATTCAAATCACATATTTAGACACAGGAGAAATGATGGCATCTGTATCTAAATTTACAAATAGTAATTTGAAAAAGTAAAGCGATAGAGATTCTATCGCTTTTTTTACATTATTAAACAGGAAAATACGGTATACTTGACGTATATTCATGTTGTAACTATAATTGTTACGATTAAGTGTTTATATGAAAGGGTGAATGGAAAAAGTGAATGGAGTTAATCACGAAATATATAAACCTGTAAAGACAAACAGGTTATGGATGATTCTTGTATTAGGGACACTTACGGCAATTGGGCCATTATCTATTGATATGTATTTGCCTTCTTTACCAAAGTTAACGGATGATTTACAAACGGGTGCATCCCTCGCGCAGCTTACATTAACTGCTTGTCTGCTTGGGCTTTCAGTAGGGCAGTTATTTATTGGTTCAATTAGTGACATTTACGGAAGACGCAAACCTCTTATTATCGCTCTTATTATTTATGTTGCTTCTTCTTTACTTTGTGCTGTTGCACCATCGATTTGGAGTTTAGTGCTTTTACGTTTCTTACAAGGTGCTTCAGGATCTGCTGGTATCGTTATATCACGTGCAATGGTACGTGATATGTATTCAGGTTCTGAAATGACGAAGTTTTTCTCACTGCTTATGTTAGTAAACGGAGCAGCGCCTATTTTGGCACCGATTATTGGAGGGCAATTATTACAGTTCACATCATGGCGCGGCGTTTTTATCGTTCTTGGAGCAATTAGTGTATTCATGCTAATATCAGCTACTTTCGTATTACGTGAAACATTACCTCCTGAAGAAAGAGAGACAGGTGGATTATCAGGAACGCTTGCAACATACGGAAAGCTTCTGAAAGATCGTTTATTTATGGGGTATGCATTGTCGCAAGGATTAGTAACAGCTGCAATGTTTGCTTATATTTCTGGTTCACCGTTTGTGTTGCAGAACATATACGGAGCATCACCACAGCAATTTAGCTTATTCTTTGCGATTAACGGTATCGGTATTATTATTGCTAGTCAGGTTACGGGCCGTTTAGCAGGGAAAGTTAATGAGAAAACTTTATTTGTTGCTGGTATTATTATTGCGGCTGTTGGCGGTCTATCATTACTACTTACAATCGTATTAGGAATAGGGCTAATCGGTGTTTTATGCTCGCTATTTCTTGTTGTATCAAGTGTTGGGGTTGTATCAACAACCGGCTTCTCGTTAGCGATGAGAAATCAAAAACAAGCAGCAGGAACAGCATCAGCTTTACTAGGTTTATTACAGTTCATTTCAGGAGCACTTGTTGCACCATTAGTAGGTATTGGCGGAAGCAATACCGCATTACCGATGGGGGTTGTGATAGCGCTTTGTGAAATTGGTGCTGTGTTATGTTATCTATTTATGGCCAGAAGAAGTGAGAAGCAGTTTGAACTGCAACAAAGACAAAATTTAGAGGCTTAATTTATAAAAAAGAGCTGATTCAAACATGTGTTGAATCAGCTCTTTTTTCATTTCTTTGAAATAACTTATACAGTGTTGTAAGGTGATGCAAAAGTTATTTGCATAAAGTGACGATACTGTGACAAAAATGTTGGTATGTATATTAAGATATCGTCTTAAGTGTAAAAAGTGGGGCGTTCTCGGTATAATAACAAGTGGAGATAAAAGAAACTATAATGAGTAATAGCTGTAGATAAAAGGAGAATTCGAGATGAAGAAGGTTTTGGGTATTGCTGTAATGGGAAGTATGATCCTTCTAGCAGGATGTAATGGAAATAAAGATACGAAAGAACCGAAAGAACCGAAAGAAAAGGTAGAGCAATCCACTGAGCAAACAGAAGAAATGAAAGAATACAGCGCAGTACATGAAAAATATGATGCGAAAATAAATAAAGAAATTAATAAGGCGTTACAGTTATTTGAAGTGGCAAAAGAAAAGGGCGGTAAGGAAATAACGAATGCTACATATAAAGAAGATGTGCAAAAGGTAACAACGAGCATGTTAGAAGATATTGATAATATACGTAAAGAAATTCGTGTTCCAAAGTCGAAAGAGCAAGAACATGAGGTATATGTTGGTTTCTTGAATGAATCGGAACAAGCGATGAAAAAATTACAGAAGTTAGCTAAAGAAGAAGATTCATCATTAATTCGTGATATAGAAATTAATTTTGCAACAGCATCGACATACTATAAACGCTTTCAAACAGAGGCGAAAAAATAACCTTGCGTATGCGCAAGGTTATTTTTTCTTTTTACCATCTCCGCCTTCATCCTCGGATACTAATATCTTCTGTTCTTCGTGAAATTCTGAAATTGTTTGTCCAGTAATATTATCGAATGGAGTGTAAAAAGAAGTGATGCTTTTCTTTTTAATGAAGAGTTTATAGAAGCCGATGATGACGAGTATGACGATTGTTAATGGCAATCCTATAGTAGCCAGAAGTAGTGGATCCATTTTATAACTCCTTTAAAGTAATTAATTTTATTATAAGCTAAAGTAGTGATTTTAAGAAATAACGCTATTAAAAACTGATTTTTCTAAATATATCCAATTTGAACCAAATAATAATATAGCAATTTACTTATCCAGAGAGGTAGAGGGACTGGCCCTATGACACCTCAGCAGCGGGTTCTGTAACAGGAACACCGTGCTAATTCCAGCAAGCAAGTCTTGAAAGATAAGTGATGGGCCTTCGTTTATTAAGCCTTGATCTTATTTTTTAAGATCAAGGCTTTTTGTGTTTTAAGAAGTAGAGAAGGAGTAATGGCAACAAATATGTCAATAAAACAAAGTAAATTCATTTGTTTAGGGGGTTATTGAAGTGTATGTTATTAAAAAACTATCGGTTATGGTATTCACGCTATGGGTCATTACGACAGTAACATTTTTAATTATGCATATTATTCCAGGTGATCCGTTTTCATCAGATGCGAAAATCTTTCCTGAAGAAGTAATACAAAACATGAGAGCGAAGTATCACCTTGATGAACCGTTATGGAATCAGTATGTTGCTTATTTGGATGGGGTAGTTCATTTTGATTTTGGTGAATCTGTTCAATCGACAGGTCAAGGTGTATCGGAAATTATAACAACTGGTTTTGGACCATCGGCAATTATTGGTTTACAAGCACTTGTTATTTCATTGTTAGTCGGAATTGCCGCAGGTACATTTGCCGCGCTATATCATGGGAAAGTGATTGATTATAGTGTGAGCTTGCTTGCGATTCTCGGTATTTCTATTCCTAGTTTTATTTTAGCACCGCTATTTATACAAGTATTCGCCATACAATTTGAATTACTACCAGTGGCGTCTTGGGGAACATTTGAGCATACTGTATTACCCTCCTTCGCATTAGCGTTAGGACCAATTGCAGTTATTACAAGATTTGTTCGCTCTAATATGATTGAAGTGTTGCAGAGTGATTATATTAAGCTAGCGAGAGCGAAAGGTATACCAATTAAGAAAATCATTATAAGACATGCTCTTCGAAATGCGATTGTTCCGGTACTTACATTTGTTGGCCCATTAATGGCTGGACTTTTAACAGGGACTTTCGTTATTGAAAAAATCTTTTCAATTCCTGGTTTAGGAAAATATTTTGTAGACAGTATTTTCAACCGAGATTATCCGGTGATTATGGGAACAACCATTTTCTATAGTGCGCTATTAATTGTATGTATTTTTATTACAGATATCATTCATCGTATTGTTGATCCGCGCATTCGTTCTATTACGTAAGGAGGGTGATGTTTAAATGGGGGCTTATGAAATTAATGACCAGTTATTAACGAATGAAGAGAAAAAAGAATTAACGATAAATAAAGATCAGCAAACGATTAGCCGGAAAAAGGAAGTGTTTCGCAAGTTTATATCAAACCCTATAGCAGTTTTAGGGGCAGTGACGTTATTACTAATTATTGTTTTCTCGCTTATTGGCGAAAGTTTAACACCATTTACTGCGAGTGAACAAGTAAAAGAAGCAACTAACTTACCGCCTAGTAGTGAGCATTGGTTCGGAACAGACGATTTAGGGAGAGATATTTGGGCGCGTACTTGGGCTGGTGGGAAAATTTCATTAACAGTTGGATTGGTAGCAGCAGCTCTTGATATTGGGCTAGGTGTACTAATTGGTGGCTTTAGTGGATATGTGAGAGGACGTAATCGTCTTGGAACGTTAATTGACGAGTGGATTATAAGAGGGATTGAAGTGTTATACGGTATTCCATATTTGTTAATTGTTATTTTACTATTAATTGTTATGAAACCAGGCCTTTTTACAATTATTATCGCCCTTGCATTGACGGGATGGATTGGCATGGCACGCCTCATTAGAGCGCAAGTCTTGTCTTTAAAACAAAGAGAATTTGTTATTGCAGCAGAGCGATTAGGTACACCTCATATGAAAATTATATATGGGCATTTAATTCCAAACTTAACAGGGATTATTATCGTAAATTTATCATTTACCATTCCAGCAGCTATTTTCTCAGAATCATTTTTAAGCTTTATCGGACTTGGAGTACAATCACCGGCGGCAAGCTGGGGCACGATGACGAACGATGCACTTGGGACGTTACTAAGCGGAGAATGGTGGCAACTATTCTTCCCGGCAATCATGATTGCATTCATCATGTTCGCATTTAATGCGATTGGTGATGGTTTGCAAGATGCAATTGATCCGAAAATCGTAAAACGTAATCGAAAGGAGAAAAAACATGGCACAAATCTTATCTTTAGAAAACGTAACGTTGGCCGTTGAAAAAGAGAATAGTAAGCAAGCGATTGTGAAGCATGTTTCCTTTTCTATTAACGAAGGTGAAATAGTTGCACTTGTCGGAGAAAGTGGTTCAGGGAAAAGTGTTACAGCACAATCTATTATCGGCTTAAATCAAGAATCAATTCATATTGATGATGGAAATGTATCTTTCAAATCAAAGGAATTAACTGGTTTACAAGAATCAGAATGGAATCAAATTCGCGGGAAAGATATTTCCTTTATCTTTCAAGATCCGCTTTCATCTTTAAACCCAACGATGAAGGTAGGCAAACAAATTGCAGAAGTAATTTTGCAACATGAAAAGAAATCGAGAAAAGAAGCGAAAGAAATTGCGATTAACTTACTAAATGATTTAGGGATACATGAAGCAGAGAAACGCTTTGAACAATACCCGTATCAATTGAGCGGAGGTATGAGGCAGCGTATTTGTTTAGCAATTGCATTTGCTTGTCACCCGAAGCTCGTTATTGCAGATGAACCTACAACAGCATTAGATGTAACGATTCAAAAGCAAATTATGGAGTTGTTAAAAGAAAGAAAGGAAAAACAAAATACGAGTATTTTATTAATTACACATGATTTGGCACTTGTACGTGAAGTAGCTGACCGAGTAGTAGTTATGTACGGGGGACGTGTTGTTGAAAAAGGAACGATTCAAGAAGTAATTGGCTCACCTAAGCACCCTTACACAAAAAGTTTATTGCAAGCAATTCCGAATATGGATGATTCAGAAAAGGTACTTAGAGCAATTGAGGGAACAACACCTTCAATTGAAACGTTAAATAGTTTTGGATGCCCGCTTGTGAATCGTTGTCCTGTAGCGATAAAAGAATGTATTCATCGCTTCCCAGAGAGAACGACATATTCTGAGGAGCATAGCTCACATTGCTGGCAACATATTCTGGAGCATAATAAAGCGAAATCAAAAGAGAAGGTGAATGCCTCATGACGACAGATTTAATTACTGTAAAGCAAGTAACGAAAACGTATGGAAGTAAAAATAAAGTAATCGCAGCTTTAAAAGATATATCACTTTCTATCCCGAAAGGAACAACGCTTGGCATTATTGGGGAAAGTGGTTCTGGAAAGACAACACTTGGTAAGCTCATAGCTGGGATCGAGCGTCCAACGTCTGGTGAAGTTGATTATAACGGTCAAGTTGTTCACAAGCTGAAGTCAGCTCATAAGCGGGGTTTCTTACAGAAAGTACAGTTCATTTTTCAAGATTCCACAGCGGCATTAAATCCGCGCTGGAAAGTACGCGATATTGTAACAGAAGGCTATATTTCATTCGGTTTAGGCGATAAAGGATTGAAAGATAAAGTCGCAGGTGATGCACTAGAGCGTGTTGGATTAGATAGACGATATATTGATCGCTATCCACACGAATTTAGCGGCGGACAACGTCAACGTATTGCTATTGCAAGAGCGTTATTATGTGAGCCAGAAGTTTTAATCCTTGATGAACCAATTTCAGCATTAGATGTTTCACTTCAAATCCAAATTGTGCACTTGTTGCAAAAGATTCAAAAGGAACAAGGCTATACATATTTATTTATCGCGCATGATTTACCGATGGTTCACTATTTATGTGAAAAAGTGGCTGTCTTATACAAAGGAGAACTTGTTGAATTTGGATATACGGACGAAGTATTCCGTAATCCACAACATTCTTATACAAAAACATTATTAGCATCAACACCAAAAATTTCAGGTTAAAGGAGAATGTAGGATGAAGAAGTTTTTACTGTTTGTCATTATGACTGTTTTAGCAATTACTTCTGTTGCTTGCGGTAAGAAAGAGACGCAAAAGGCGAGTGCTGGTAAGGGTGAAGGCGATCGATTAGTAACGAATATTAGTAGCGATCCGTATACGCTTGATTCTGCCATTGCGACAGATAGCACGTCAGGTTATGTAATTGGGCAATTGTTTTCAAGTTTATATACGCAAGATAGTGACGGGAAATATCAAAATGAATTAGCAGAGAAAGAAGAAGTAAACGCTGATGGAACTGAATATACAATTCATTTAAAGAAAGATATTAACTGGTCGGACGGTTCTCCTATTACAGCAAATGATTTTGAGTTTGCCTGGAAGCGATTATTAAATCCGAAAACGGGTTCTATGAATGCGACAGAAATGTATTTTATTAAAGGAGCAGAGGCATATAATACTGGAAAAGGTGAAGAAGGACAAGTTGGTATTCAAGTCGTTGATCCTCAAACATTAAAGGTAACACTTGAGCACCCAGTTGCTTCTATTAAACAAAAATTAGCAAGTTCATTATTTATTCCATTATCTAAAAAATCAATTGATGATAATAATAAATTAAAAACAGATCCAAAAGAGTTAATTACGAACGGACCATTCACATTAAAAGAATGGAAGCATAACCAAGCTATTACAGTACAAAAAAATAAAGAATACTATGATAAAAAGGTAACATTAAAAGAAATTGAGTTTCGTATTATTCCAGATTCTAAAACAGCGTACCAATTGTACAAGTCAAAAGAATTAGATTTACTAAGTGGTTTACCACAAGAGATGATTGAAAAAGAAAAAGGAAACAAAGAATATAAGCGTGTTGCAGGATTCTCATCTTATATTTATTCCTTTAACGTAGAAAAAGAGCCGTTTACAAATGCGAAAGTACGTAAGGCATTTTCATTAGCGGTTGATCGTAAGTTTATCGTTGAAAAATTGTATAAAAATAATGCACAAGAAGCATATGCATTCGTTCCAGAAGGAGCAAAAACACAAGGTGGTCGTGATTTCCGTAAAGAAAAAGGCGATTACGTAAAATTCGATTCAGCAGAAGCGAAAAAATTATTAGAAGAGGGCATGAAAGAGCAAGGTTGGTCTACATTACCTGAAGTAACATTAAAATTCACTACAGATACACAACATAAAAAAGTAGCAGAAGCAATGCAGGAAATGTTTAAGAAAAATCTTGGTGTAGATATTAAATTAGAGAATAAAGAGTGGAAGAGTTACATCGACACATACAAGCAAAGTGATTTCCAATTAGCTTATATGGGATGGGGCGGCTCTCTATTAGATCCAATTACTAAACTAGATTTATATGCAGGTGATGGTCCAAACAACTATGCAAAATGGCATAATAAAGAATTTGACGCTTTAGTAAAAGAAGCAGAAGTTGAACAAAACGAAGATAAGCGCTTTGACCTATTGCATAAAGCAGAAGATATTATGTTTGATGATACACCATTAATCCCAATTATTTTCCCAAGCTCTTCGTATTTACAAAAATCATCAGTATCTGGCGTCCAATTCATTATCGGTTCTAGTCCAGAACTAAGATACGTAAAAATTAAAAAATAAAGAAGTAGGCAACCGCCTACTTCTTTATTTTATTTCTCTTTTATATTCTTTTTTCGTTCCGTCAGAGAAGACAACTTCTAAAGCGAATTTTTGATAGTCTTTATCAAGTTTGAATACATTTACTACTTGATCGATTACTTCTTGATCTGGTGTGTTTTTATCGAATTTTAATTCTTGTAGAAGAGGGCTTAATTTTGTAATAGCTTCATCACCTGTTAATTTTACATCTGCTTTATGGTCTTCAACTTTTGCTTCCATTTTTTTATCGGCTGCTACATTTTTATAATCAGCTTCGTAGTCTTTCTTTGTATCCTGATAGTCCGCTTTTAAATCAAATTCATTGAAATTTAGCTTTAAATCAGCAGGAGCTTCGTTTTTTGCCTCTTCTGTAGTCTTTTTATTAGAAGTTGTGTCTTCTTTTGCAGGAGCTTTACATCCTGTTAATGCAGGTACTAGCATAAGAGCTAATAAAATTGATAGTAAAATTCTCATTATAAATTCCTCCTTATGTAAATTTGTTCTATAAAAGTTTTTCCCAATTTCATGTAATTATGTATGTGTTGAAAATAAATTATTTACTTATAGCTTTAAGAATTAATCCGCAATTTAAATCAAAAATGATTTGTATGTATATGGTAAATTGAAGTTGTAAGGAGGTACTGAAATGCATGAAGAATATAAAGAGATGATAAAAAAAGCAATCGAATATATAGAGAATCATTTACATGAAGAGCTTACAACAGAAAGAGTGGCATTTCACGGGGCAGTATCGATGTACCATTTTCATCGTATTTTTCAAAGTTATATTGGGATGAGTGTAACGGATTATGTTCGTAAGAGAAGATTAACTCATGCTGCACAGGCTTTAGTATCGACTGAAAGAGCAGTCATTGATATTGCAGTGCAAAATGGCTTTTCCTCACAAGAGGCATTTACTAGAGCTTTTAAAAGAATGTTTCAATTACCACCAAAAAAATATCGGAAATATTTCCAGTCATTTTATATAGAAAGAGAGGGCGTTTCAATGGAAAAAGGTATACCGAAAGGATGGGTATTAAGTGGAAGTCATCCTGCTGAATATGAGATGGGTTTAGATTACGAAGTTGTTCATCAAGGAAAAGTATCTGCATATATAAAAGGAAAAGAGAACGTTACACACGGAGGGTTTTCAACATTAATGCAAATGTTCCGAGCGGATAAATATGTAGGTAAGAAGTTGCGTTTAACAGCATTTATTAAGAGTGAAAATGTAAAAGACTGGGCAGGATTGTGGATGCGAGTAGACGGAAAAGATACAGAGCCTATTGCTATGGATAACATGCAAAATCGTCCAATTAAAAATACGAATAACTGGCAATCATACTCGGTTGTACTAGATATAAAAGAAGAAGCACTTGGTGTTTTATTATCAGGAGAAGGCTGTGTCTGGCTAGATAGTATTCGTTTTGATGAAGTGGATGAAAAAATTCCTTCAACAGATTTGGCAGAAAACTTTTATGAAACACTCCTAGAAGAGCCGGTGAATCTGCAATTTGAAGAAATAGAAAATTAAAAAGTAAGGAGAAAAGATATGCTCAAATATGTGAAATTGATAAGTATTAGTTTAGTAGTATCATCGTGTATTATGGGAATCAACTATTTAATTAGTTATCTTTGGTCAGGGCATATACCTTCTTTGACGTGGAGAACATATTTGATATTTATGGTTATATTTATGATGAGTTTTGGTTCAATACAAAAAGAGAGCTATGAAGAGAGTTGATAATCGTCCTTTTAGTCTTCTTAGTATTAATACATATGTATTTATCACTGCATTGGAAAAACAGGTTTGCCGTTCGGGATTATTTCCCGCAACATATGCAGCGAATGGTTATTACACAATAATATTTGGTGGAGTTAATTTAGCGGAAAATATTATTTCATTATTACTTATTATACTAGTTACACAATTGGTAGCGGGAATCACTATAGGTATAAAAGTGATAGTAAAGAGGGGAAGTTCTGTAGTTAAAGAAGCATAAAGTAAAAAAGGTATCCTTCGTGGGATACCTTTTTTACTAGTGTTTATTATTTTGCAACTTCTGTCCACTTGTAGTTAAATTCACCGCCGAAGTCAGTTGTTACAAGTCCTTTAATGAAAGAGCGTTGTAAGTAAGAGCGACCTTGTTGGTATAAAGGAGCGACAGCACCATCTTGTAATAAGATTTTTTCAGCTTGCTTCATTGCTTCCCAGCGACCTTTTTCATCACCAGCTAAATCAGTTTTTACTTTACGAATAAGCTCGTCGTACTCTTTGTTAGAGTATTTATCGAAGTTATAAGCACTATCTGTTGTGAATAGATCTAAGAATGTAATAGGATCTGCGAAGTCAGGGCCCCAGCCATCGATTCCGATTTCGTAATCACCACTTAATAGTAGTTTTAACTGTTGTTTACGTGGTTGAGGTTTTAAAGTCACTGTTAATCCATCTAGATTCTTTTCTAATTCACCTTTTAAATATTCGCCAGTCTTTTTAGCTAAAGCATTATCACTTGTTAATAGTTCAATTGTTACTTTGTCAGTAGCAAGTTCTTGTTTCGCTTTTTTCCAGTTTTCTTTTGCAGATTTCACATCATCTTTGACTAGATTTCCATTCTCTTTACGGAAGTCATTACCGTCTGGACTTTTTGCGAATTTCGCAGGAACCATTCCTTCTGCTGGGATTGCACCGTTATTTAAAATTGTTTCTACGTACGCTTTTTTATTCATTGCTTCGTTAATAGCGAGGCGTGCATGTTGATTTTTTAATACTGCATTTTTCTGATTTAGTCGTAAGAATTGGATACCGACTTCAGCGCGTTCCTTGAAGTTGGAATCGTTCTTATACTTATCAACAAACTCCGCAGTTAAAGCAACACGATCAATTTGTCCTGAATCATATAAGTTAACTTCTGTAGATTTATCTTTAACGACATTGAAGTTGATTTCTTCTAGTTTTACAGTTTTAGCATCCCAATAGTTAGGGTTCTTCTTCAATTGGAAGCTTTGTTCATGTTTCCAGTTATCTAATGTGAAAGCACCATTGTAAATTAAATGATTTGTTTCTAAACCGTATTTATCGCCTTGAGATTTTAAATACTCTTCATTGATTGGTAAGAATGTTGCAAATGTCGTTAAGCTTAAGAAGTAGGGAACAGGGCGGTCCAGTTGTACTTCTAAAGTTTTATCGTCAAGAGCTTTAACGCCTAATTGATCGATTGCTACTTCTTTTTGGTTTATTTGTTTCGCATTTTTTATATCAAAGAATAAGAATGCATATTCAGCAGCTGTTTCAGGGTTAACGGCACGTTGCCAAGCGAAAATAAAATCTTTTGCTGTAACAGGAGTACCGTTTGACCATTTTGAATCACGAAGATGGAAAGTATACTTTGTTTTATCCGGACTAATGTCAACCGATTCAGCAACACCAGGGATCGGTTTATTATCTTCTCCTATAGCATATAAACCTTCAAAAACATTTCTCATTACATTCATGGATTCCCCATCCGTCGCTTTTGCAACATCCATTGTTGGAATTTCTGAAGCAAATGATAAGTTAATCGCTTGTTTATCAGGTGCTTTATCATTCGCTTTTGCTCCGCCTGCATTATCTTTATTTCCCCCGCAAGCAGTTAGTAGTAGACTTGCCCCTAAAACAGATGCAACAACAGGTACAACTTTTTTCTTCATTGTTCTTTCCTCCCTAAATGTGTTGTTCGTAACGTCATAATGTCCATGTCTTGAAGTGTAGCTATAGAAGGAGAGAAAACCTATTATAAATATGTGTATATAGGTAATCAGGTATTCTATATGTATATACATGTTGAACTATAATCTATCGTTATATGTTTCAACTTAGTAGACATTACATTTTGATGATAAAATATTTTGTTTCTTTGATTATTTAGAATATTAACACTAGAAAGAACTATATGTCAATAATAAAAAGTGGAGTGTTAATTTCTTGGAATAATATATTGAAAAAGCAGATTTCCTCATATTAGGGAATCTGCTTTTAATATATTTTGCTAAAAAAACAATGGGGGTGGGTGAGAACACGATGATCTAAGTTGCATGTTATCCCGCATTAATGGGCAGTAAGATCCTCGCCTCAAAATTCAGTGAAAGCAAAGAAGTTAGGGGGGATCAACTGCCCGTAAAAGCCCGATTGGTGAGGGCTGATTAAAGTTTCACTTTATTTTTCAATTTTTGCCCATTTGAAGTTTAATTGACCTGCAAAGTCTACTTGCACAATGCCTTTCACATAAGAACGCTCTAAATAAGATTCTCCTTTTTGGTAAAGAGGAGCGATAACAGAGTCCTTAAATAAGATTTTTTCTGATGCTAGTAACGCTTCCCAGCGAGCTTTTTCATCACCAGCCAAAGTAGTTTTAACTTTTTCAATTGTCTCATCAAACTCTTTATTAGAGTAATGATCTAAATTGTAAGGGTTATTCGTCGTAAATAGTTCAAGGAATGTAATTGGATCAGCAAAGTCAGGGCTCCAACCGTCAATTCCAATCTCGTAGTCACCTTTTAATAAGAGTGAAACTTGTTGTTTACGTGGTTGCGGTTTTATATTTACCGTTAAGCCATCTAAATTCTTTTCTAGTTGTCCTTTTAGGAACTCACCAGTTTTCTTCTCAAGGTCACCATCACTTGTTAATAATTCTAATGTTATCTTTTCAGAACCAAGTTCTTTTTTTGCTTTCTTCCATAATTCTTGTGCAGATGTTGTATCAACTTTTGTTAAATCGCCGTTTGCAGTACGGAAGTCTTTTCCATCAGGCCCTTTTGCAAAGTTTTTCGGCACGAGACTAAAGGTTGGTGTAGAGCCATCATTTAATAACGTATTTACAAAAGATTTTCGATCAATTGTTTGATCGATTGCTTGGCGTGCAGAAACGTTTTGAAGTACTTTGTTTTGCTGATTCATACGTAAAAACTGTACCCCTACGTTCGGACGTTCTTTAAAGTTAGCATCCTTTTTATATTTATCAACGAAGTCAGATGTTAGTTTTATACGGTCTAATTGTTTGGATTCGAATAAATTTACTTCTGTTGATTTCTCTTTCACAACGTTGAAATTGATTTCTTCGAGTTTGACATTATCTTTATCCCAATAGGTAGGGTTTTTCTTAAATTTAAAGCTTTGTTCATGCTTCCAATCGCTTAGTGTAAAAGCTCCGTTGTACAAGATTTTGTTATCTTCTAAAGCGTACTTATCACCTTGTGCTTTAAAGAATTCCTCGTTGATTGGTAGAAATGTTGGGAACGCCGTTAAGCTAATAAAATACGGAACAGGGCGCTCTAATTCTACTTCAAACGTATGGTCATCAACTGCTTTTATACCAAGTTGATCGGATGGGAGTTCTTTGCTATTAATTTTTTTAGCGTTTTTAATATCCAGGAATAAAAAAGCATATTCAGAAGCTGTTGCTGGATCGACAGCTCTTTGCCAAGCGAAGACAAAATCTTTCGCTGTTACAGGTGTGCCGTTCGACCATTTTGAATCTCGTAAATGGAATGTGTATTTCGTTTTATCAGCACTTACTTCATGAGATTTCGCAACGCCAGGAACAGGTTTATTACCTTCACCAAGATTGTATAAACCTTCAAATACGTTTCTCATTACTTGACCAGAATCAGTATCTGTAGCACGAGCCGTATCCATTGTTCGAATCTCAGTAGGAGAAGATAAGTTTAAAACTTGCTTACTAGGTGCCTCATCTTTTGCATTTGCTCCGCTCGCTTCGTTTTTATAACTACCGCAACCAGATAATAAAATACTTACTCCTACAACTGATGCAATACCGGGTACAAACTTCTTTTTCATTTGATTTTCCTCCTAAATAGTTAATAAGATTGGATGATGATGAGGGAAATGAAAAACAAAAAATCCCTCTTTTCGTATTGAGAAAGAGGGATTTTTACGTACAAGTTATGCACCCGTATATAAACGAAGTCCCTCATTCTATCTTTCAAGCACAAAGCTTGCAGGAAGTGGCACAGTATTCAAAATGAACCTGCTGCCGAGGTTTCAAAGGGCCAGTCCCTCCACCTCTCTTGATACAATGAGTAAACAAATAAATTTTATTAATTTTTGTGTTTCTTTGATAATTCAAAATCTTATACCTTAGATAATGAAGTGTCAATCAAATGGAATATAGTTTAAATTTTCAGTTTTATTTTTTGAAAAAACCACTGCATATGGCAGTGGTTTCCCTACTAGAAGTTAAAGTTATCTGGATCTGGACCAACGCGATGATTTTCATTTAAAGCTTGAATTGCTTTCATATCATCTGAGCTTAATTCAAAGTCAAAGATGTTTGCATTTTCAATAATGCGGTGTTCTTTAATAGACTTAGGGATTGTTACAACTTCATTTTGTAGATCCCAACGTAAAATAACTTGTGCAGTCGATTTATTATATTTCGTAGCGATTTCTTGTAATGTTGGGTGATTAAGTAGCTGCCCCTGCATTAATGGTGACCAAGCTTCAAGCTGGATGTTATGTTCTTTACAGAAGGCATGTAATTCTTCTTGTGCTAAACGTGGGTGGTATTCCACTTGGTTAACCATTGGTTTAATTTCTGCAATTTCAAATACGTCTTGCAAATGGTGAATATGGAAATTACTCACACCGATAGCACGAACACGACCATCTTTATAAAGCTGCTCTAAAGCTTTCCATGATTCAGTGTATTTTCCTTTTACAGGCCAATGTACTAAATATAGATCTAAATATTCTAGACCTAATTTTTCTAATGTAGTTTCAAATGCTTGTAGTGTTGACTCGTAACCTTGATCACTATTCCACACTTTTGAAGTGATGAATAACTCTTCACGAGGAATACCAGATTCTTGAATTGCCTGTCCAACGCCTTCTTCGTTTTTATATATCGCAGCAGTATCGATACTACGGTATCCATTTTTTATAGCTGCTTTTACAGAATCAATTACTTCTGTACCATCTTCAACTTTAAAAACACCCAAGCCGAACCAAGGCATTTTCACGCCGTTATGTAATGTTGTATAGTCGTTTAAACTTGTTAAAGTCATATTAATTCCCCCTAGCTTTTTTATTGGTCGCTTCAACTGCTTGTTGAATGACTTCTGAAAAATTATTTTCATATAGAACTTTTAAGCCTTCAGCCGTTGAACCTCCTGGTGTTGTTACTTGTTCGCGGAGCATAGCTGGATCCTGATTTTGCTGGAGCATAGCGGCAGAGCCAGCAATCATTTGAATGACAAGGTGTTTTGCTGTTTCCTCATCAATCCCATAGCTTTTCGTTGCTTCAATTAAACCTTCAGCAAAGTGATAGAGAAAAGCGGGTGCACTACCAGTAACTGCGGTAAGTTGGTGAACTTCCTCTTCGGTACAAAACTGTGAGGTACCGATACCTTTTAAAAGAAGTTGTAACGTTTCTTGATGTGTTTCATCTACAGAATGTCCCGTCGTATATAAGGAGATAGACTTTCCAATCCCAGCAGCTGTATTTGGCATAATCCAAGCAACAGGTGTCCCTTGGGGAAGTCTTTCTTCTAGATAAGATGGTCCGATTCCGGCAGCAACTGTCACGACAAATTGATTAGTTAGAAGAGGGGATAGATCCGCTAATAGCTGTTCATGTGCGACAGGCGGCATTGCTAAAACGATTGTATCTACAGATTTAATATGCTGTTTCCAATCTGTTGTAATCGATAGATCATATTGAGTTTGTAATTGCGTTAGTTTTTCTATGTTACTTCGGTTGGAAACAATAATTTCTTCGATGTATTCTTTACTTGTTGTAAGTAGTCCAGTAAATATAGCTTCTGCCATACGACCGGCACCAATAAATAAAATTCGATGTTTATTAGGCATATCCTTTATTCCTTTCTGATGAGAATATGTTATAAAAAACGATACCATTTTTAAGAGAATTTTGTAAAAAGAAACGGCTTATCGTAAGTGGAATAGATGAGTGGGGGGTTTTACAGGAGAAAATTTATAGTAAGTATAAGAGTTATTTCTTATACTGTTGATAGGGAGTTTATTACATATCTGGGGAGAGATAAATATGGTTAGAAGTCCACTTTTTTTACTCATTTCTAGTATTATTTGCATATTAGTTGGATTCTATATCCGATCAAGTTATATTGAAATTTTCGCATCGGTTATGGGGATTATTAATGTTTGGTTACTTGCAAGGGAAAAGGTATCAAACTTTTTATTTGGGATGATTACAGTTGCGGTATTTCTGTATATTTTCACTACACAAGGCTTATACGCAATGGCAGTATTAGCAGCCTTCCAATTTATATTTAATGTGTACGGTTGGTATTACTGGATTGCGCGTAGTGGAGAGGAGAAGGTAAAGCCGACAGTTCGCTTAGATTTGAAAGGATGGATTATTTATATACTTTTTATTTTAGTTGCTTGGATTGGTTGGGGATATTATCAAGTCCGTTATTTAGAATCGACAAGTCCATATTTAGATGCTTTAAACGCTGTATTAGGATTAGTAGCTCAATTTATGCTGAGCCGAAAAATCTTAGAAAATTGGCATTTATGGATTTTGTATAACATAGTTAGCATTGTGATTTATATTTCAACGGGCTTATACGTCATGTTAGTATTAGCTATTATTAATCTATTTTTATGTATCGATGGCTTGCTAGAATGGAAGAAAAACCATAAAGAGCGAGAACGTGTAAATAATTATATTTAGAAAATAATTGTAATCAAAACCCCCCCTGAAGCATATACGTTTCAGGGGGGGTAAATATAGTGTGAATTTATGCTTTTGTCATACCAAGCAATACAGCGCCGCCGATAATTAAAACACTACCTAGTGCAATAAAGATCAATTGACGTTTTGTTTTCTTTTCACCTAAGAAGACAATCGCACCGAATGTTGAGATAACGATTCCAGTTTGAGATAATGGGAAGCTTGTCGCTACTCCGACACGTGGTAATGAAAGAAGTAAGAATAAGTTTCCTGTTCCCCATAGTAAACCAGATAAAGCATTACGCATTGCATATTTGTTAAATGGTTTATGTTTAGACGTCAGTACAACCGCACCAACGAACATACCAACTGCCTGTGGTAAAATAGCAGACCAACCATCAATGTTATACCAACGAATAATAATTACATATACAAGATAACCGAAAGTAGAAACAATTAAAGTAAGAAGTCCCTTTTTCAATTGTCCTGGTGGCTGTGCATTTTCTTTATCATCTAGTGATGTGAATACAACACCAACTACGATTAATAGGATTGCAATCGTTCCCAGAACAATCGTTGTTGTAGTAGTCCACTCACGGAAAGCGATAACCCCAAAGATAGAAGTTGCAACAAGTTGCATACCAGTAGAAATCGTTACAGTAGTTGAAACACCTAGTTTTTCAACTGTTTTTAATTGGTTTACTTGTCCTAAAGCCCAGAATAAACCTGAAATAAAACCAACAATCAAGACTGTCATTGTTAAAGCTGGTTGAGTAAATACATACATAACTGTTGCGAAGAATAGAGCACCGATTGTCATACCTACCGTTTGGCTATATGCACCACCGCCCATTTTTACGCTTACTAATAAGATGTTTCCCCATGCGATTGCAGGAAGAAGCGCTAATAAAATGTCCATTACAAGACTCCCTTCGGTTTTCTATACCAATATAATTACATATCGTTCTAACGATCGGTAATGCCCCACTAATAGAGTAGAAGATTACCGATCGCTAAAACAGGATGAAGAACTTACGATATAAATGCGTTTTCATTTCTTCACTTTTTGAAACACTTTCATATAATAACAGGAAATTACCTATTTTAGAAAGTGAATTCAAATAAAATGTATATTTAAATAAGAAATAAAATTCAGTCATTATTTAGGTCATTTTATTTTTCGGGAAATAAAAAAAGCAGCTTTTGTCGAAAACTGCTTTAGGAAGTGGTAATTCGCTTGTTAATGATTTGAATACATAATAAAAATAGTAATGACATGCTAATTGTTATGATGACAAGAGTCCAAGCGAGTTGCATATTACTTGCATCAATAGCCATATAAATTGCAGTTGGAATCGTTTGTGTTTTGCCAGGTATATTTCCTGCAAACATTAAAGTAGCACCAAATTCCCCGAGTGCGCGAACGAAGCTTAAAATCATACCGCTAAGTAGCGCGGGGAATGCAAGTGGGAGTGTAACGTGTAGAAAAACTTGATATTCACTCGCACCAAGGTCGCGCGCACCATCTTCAATTTGCACATTCGCGATGGAAAATCCTGTTTTTGCTGATTGATACATGAGCGGAAATGCAACGACTGTAGAAGCAATGATAGCAGCAGTAGATGTAAACATAATGGACTGCTGAAATAATGATTCAATCCACTTTCCAATGGGACTGTTATTTCCAAAAATGATAATTAGAAAAAAGCCGATAACAGTTGGTGGAAGCACCATTGGTAATAAGAAAATAGTTTCTAGTAGTACTTTATATCGCCACGAGGAGCGCGCTAATGCTCGTCCAATAATCGTTCCTAAGATCGTAACGATAATGGTGGCGCATGCAGCTACTCGCAAGGATAGAAAGACAGGTGACAAAATTGTATCAAAGCTCATAGCAATTATGGCAGGATTGTAAATCCATATTTCTTAAAGATAGATTGTGCATCTTTTGATTGCAAATACTCATAGAATGAAGTCGCCTCTTTCTTATGCTTAGATTCCTTTATAACACCTAAAGGATAGTGGATTGGCTCATGAGAATTAGCCGCTACCGCCTCTACAATTTTCACCTTGTCTGAAACGAGAGCGTCTGTTTTATATACAATACCAGCATCAACATTACCTGTTTCTACATATGTTAACACTTGGCGAACATCTTTTGTAAATACGATTTTATTTTGAACGTCATTCCAAAGATTTTCATGTGTGAGAGAAGCTTTTGCATATTTTCCTGCAGGTACAGATTCGGGTGTACCAAGTGCGATTTTCTTGATTTTCGCATCCTTTAAATCTTGAAATTTTGTAAGAGAACTATCTTTTGGAACGACTAGAACTAGTTCATTTCCAAGAAGGTTTTTCCCTTCTTTTTCATTAATGAATCCTTTTTTAACAAGAGTTTGGAATTTATCTTCTGCTGCAGAGAAGAATAAATCAGCAGGTGCACCTTGTTCGATTTGTTGTTGAAGTGCACCAGAAGCACCGAAGTTAAAAGAAAGTTTAATGTTTGGTTCTTTCTCTTTATATTGTTTTTCAATTTCTTTTAGTGAATCTTGTAAACTTGCAGCCGCTGATATAGTCAGCTCCACTGATTTTCCCTCTTTAGCAGCTGACTTTTCTTCGCTTGAACAAGCTGCACTGAATATAAGAAGAAAAGAAAGTATAAGTACCCCAATGGATCGTAATGTAAATTTGTTCATAAAAAATCCCCCTTCGTTTACTAAACTAATTATAACTAATTATAACTAAATATAACTAGTTATAATTGAATATAATTTGAACGATATAGTTGTTTTTAAAAACTAGGAGAAATATTCTTTTCTTTGTTACAATGAAGGAAGAAAGTGAGGAATCGTCTATGGATCATCATTCCTACACAACGGAAGAAGTAGCAAAGCGATTAAAAGTATCAAAACTAACTGTATACGACTTAATTAAAAAAGGAGAACTGCCTTCTTATAGAGTTGGTAGACAGATGCGCATTGATGCAGCTGATTTAGAACAATATATAAAGCAAATGAAAACAGGGAAGGTACAATTTACTCCTGTAAAGAAGGACGAAATTAGTAGTTCGAATACACGCATCATTAGTGGTCAAGAACTAACGTTAGATATGTTGGCAAAGCATATAGAAAATCGATTGCCAAATTCTAATATATTGAGAGCGTATCAAGGTAGTTTAACGAGTTTAGTGAAGATGTACCAAGGAGAAGGAAGCGTCGTTAGTTTACACTTATTTGATGGTGAAACGGGTACATATAATGTTCCTTACGTAAAACGTATTTTAGTTGGACAATCATATATTATGATGAATTTATTAGCAAGAAATGTTGGGTTTTATGTGCAAAAAGGGAATCCACAAAATATAAAAACATGGGCTGATTTAGCTCAGTCATCTATACGATTTGTAAATCGAGAAAAAGGTTCTGGTATTAGGGTGTTAGTGGATGAGCAATTGCGAATTCAAAAATTAAGTAAAGAAGATATTAACGGGTATGAATGGGAAGAATCGAATCACCTTGGCGTTGCCTCGCAAGTCGCGAATGGAAAAGCTGATATTGGGGTAGGATCAGAAAAGTTTTCCCAAATTGTGAACGTAGACTTTATTCCAATAATGAAAGAACAGTATGATTTAGTACTTCTGAAGAATAAAGAAAATGAGGAACTTATTGAGGTTATAAAAGAGGTTTTGCAATCTGAAGAGTTTCACAATGAATTAAAAGCAATTGGTGGATATGATATAAGCAAAATAGGCCAAATTATATATGAAACAAACTAAAAGGCTGCTTGTCTATAAGACGAGCAGCCTTTTCTATATATAAAGGGGTTGGGGGAAACAAAGTGTTAAATAAGACTTTGAGCAAGTGCATAAATGAATGCAGTAAGAAGAGTAGCTCCACTTGCAAGTCCGATAAAGTCTGATTTGTTGAAAGTAATGTTGTTCATTATAATCTCTCCTTATTTGTTTAATGTAGTTGCAACTGCTTTTGCATCGATAAGTGCGGATAGCACCATGCCCATTGTATTGAAAAATGTGTTTGATTTCATTTTGTTCATCATGCGTATCCGCTCCTTTTCGAATTGTTGTTGCCCTGCTTTCTGTCTTAATTATATGAAATATAGCAGCCTGCAACTATCGAATTGGCTTACGTAAGACTTACACTTTTGTAAGAAAAAAAGACATTCGTGTAAGAATGTCTTTTAAAGCATATTGATATGATGATGTGCTTCAATTGTTTTTAAAAAGCTTCGCATCGAATTGGTCATGTAACTATCTTTACGGCGTATGAAAACAGTTGAAATACTACCATATTTCTCCGGAATTGGATGACAGTGTACTTTACCTGCTGTAGAAAGGTGCTGCACCGCAGACTGGGGGACGAGTGTAATCCCAAGACCGAGCGCTACGCTATTTAATATAGTTTCTAATATGTTAAACTCCATAATTCTTTTTGGTAGCAAACCTTCATCTTTAAGCCATCGTTCAAGCTTGGAACGGTATCCACATCCTTGATTAAAAACGAGTAGGGGCGTCGTAGTAAATTCTTCTATATGAAAAGCTTTATTTTGTGTAACAAGCATTAATTTCTCAGTACTAACATCGTATTGTTCAATTAGTGGATGTTTAATAGGACCTGATATAAAGGCGCCATCTAATTGGTGATCGAGTACTTCTCTAATAAGCTCTTCCGTTAGACCAGCTTGTAATGATAAATCGACATTTGGATAGCTTTTGTAGTAAGAAGACAAAATGGTAGGCAATGTACTGACTGTTTCGACTGTACCGATTTTTAATATACCAGATGGTGTTTCACTATCTAAAAACACTTGTTTTAGCTCTTCAACATCTTGCAAAATTTTATGAACGTAAACGAGCATTTTTCTTCCTTCAGCTGTTAAAGTCATGCCTCGCTTATGACGGTAAAAGAGAGGTGTTTTCAGCTCGTTTTCTAATTGTTTAATACGTGCGGTTACATTTGATTGTACGTAATTTAATTCCTTTGCTGCGCCGCTTACACTACCGCGGTCGGCAACGCTCTGGAAGATTTGTAAGTCTCGTAATTCCATTTTATGCTCCTCCTTGATGTTAACTATCATTATAAATGATAGTTAACATCATTTTGAATCATTTTACGTGATATATTTTTTCTTTTACAATTCTCTTTGTGCAAATAGAAAGAAGCGGGGGATTGTGGTGAGAAAAGGTCAAATGATAATAGGTGCTTTGGCATGTTTAATTGCAAGTATGTCATGGGGAGCGATGTTTCCGGTTGCTGATCATGCTCTAGAATACATAGATCCATTTTATTTTTCGTTTATTCGTTATGGTGCGGTAGCAATTGTATTGATTGTATTATTGCTAATGAAAGAAGGAAAGAAGGCATTTCGCTTAGAAGGAAGAGGGAAGTTACTCGTCTTTTTTGGAACAATGGCTTTTACCGTATATAATGTATTAATTTTTCTAGGACAAATGTTAATGGGAAAATCAGGTGTAATGGTAGCTTCTATTATGGAGGCGCTTATGCCAATGATTTCAATTTGTATTTTATGGGGATATAAAAATATAAAGCCGAAGAAATATATGATAACGAGCATGATTATTGCGTTTGTAGGGGCTGTATTTGTTATTACGAAAGGTGATATGAGTTTCTTTTTAACATTGAAAGATAACATGTTTTCGCTAGCATTTATATTTGTCGGTGTTGTAGGATGGGTTATTTATACGATGGGTGGTCAAACGTGTAGCGATTGGTCAACATTACGCTATTCTACTTTGACATGTGTATTGGGTACAACTGTCACAGGGATTATAACTGTGGTCATTACAGTGCTTGGATATGTATCTGTTCCAAGTATGGAAACGATTTCTATTGTGAAGTATGATTTGTTATTTATGATGACATTACCAGGTATCGTAGCACTACTTGCTTGGAACTACGGTGTGAAAATCTTATCATCCATTAATGGTATTTTATTTATTAACTTTGTGCCAATTACTACTTTAGTTATTATGATGATGCAAGGGTATAAAATAACAACATTTGATATTGTAGGAACATTATTTGTTATTGCAGCGCTTATTCGTAATAATGTTTGTCAGAGAAAAGAAGAAAATATAAATAAACAAATTTTGCAAGAAAAGCAATTGCGTCAAGCTGTTTAATAGGCAACTGGAGGATTTTATATGTTAGAAAGTTTATTGTTTTTCTTTGCTGCTGGAGTTGCCTGCGAGCTTGCAGCAATTAATCGAAACGGTCGTAAAAATATAAAACAACAAGCTGAATTGATACAGCTTTTAAAAGACTTGAAGGAAAGAAAAAATTAAAAGACGACCGGGCATAGACGGTCGTCTTTTCTATTATTATTTATATAAAGGGGAAAGGGGACACAAAGTTATATAAGCGTAGCAGCGTAAATGAAAGCAGTAAGAAGAATCGAGCCGCTAGCTAGTCCTAAAAAATCTAATTTATTAAAAGTCATGTTATTCATTATAAATTCTCCTTACTTGTTTAATGTAGAAGCAACAGCTTTTGCATCGATAAGAGCGGAGAATACCATGCATATTGTATTTAAGAAATTGTTCGTTTTCATTTTGTTCATCATATAGATCCGCTCCTTTTCAAATGGTTGTTGTTACTTTCTGACTTAATTGTATAAGATAGTGGAGGGAGCCGCTATCGAATTAGCTTACAAGAAAATTACACTTTTGTAAGAATTGAAATTTAACAATAAATACTTATTTTTATTACCAACTCCTAAAACTTAGTGTTATAATCGTTGTAAGAAAATGATTATACTTCGGATATTCAGAAAGGAACGAAACAAATGTATAAACCAATTACATTTTCGTTGAAATATATATTTAAAATGGCTGGGAAGGTAGAAGTACAAGGGAGAGAGAAATTACCGGAAGGTGGCCCTTACGTTGTTGCGTGTACACATACAAGTTTTATGGATGTTTTAATGTTAGCGGCAGGAATGTACCCAACCCAAATTCATTACATGGCAAAAAAAGAATTGTTTGAAGGGAAATTTAAAAATTGGTTTTTTAAAAATGTAAATGCATTCCCTGTAGACCGTGCGAATCCAGGGCCAAGCACATTAAAAATTCCATCACGTTTATTAAAAGAAGGAAAAGTAGTAGGGATTTTTCCGAGTGGGACGAGGTCATCAGAAGACGTTTCACTAAAAGCTGGGGCTGTTACGATTGCAATGCGTTCTAACGTTCCGTTAATACCGGCAGCTTATGTTGGTCCATCAAGTATAAAAGAATTGATAAAAGGAAAAAAAGCGCGATTAGTTTTTGGAGACCCAATTCAAATCGATGCTGAAGAACAAATAGACCGAAAAACGGCTATGAAAATGATGACAGATGAATTAAATGCAAAGTTTGAAGAACTAAAGGAAGTTTTGCAGCCGAATCAAAAATAAGAAAAGACGATCGTGCATAGACGGTCGTCTTTTCTATTATTATTTATATAAAGGGGAAAGGGGACACGAAGTTATAGTGTAGCAGCGTAAATGAAAGCAGTAAGAAGAACCGTGCCGCTAGCTAGTCCTAAAAAATCTAATTTATTAAAAGTGATGTTGTTCATAATGCATTCTCCTTACTTGTTTAATGTAGAAGCAACAGCTTTTGCATCGATAAGAGCGGAAAATACCAAGCTCATTGTATTTAAGAAATTGTTCGTTTTCATTTTGTTCATCATATAGATCCGCTCCTTTTCAAATGGTTGTTGCCCTGTTTCTGACTTAATTATATGAAATGTTGCGGAGAGTCACTATCGAATTAGCTTACAGGAAAATTACACTTTTGTAAGAAAAACGAATGAAAGTGTCATGATGAGAAGATTTGACATATGTTCATGTGATTCATTAAGTTAAAAGTAGAGGTGAGTGTATGGCTAATATTAAAGATATTGCAAAGATGGCTGGGGTTTCAGTTACGACTGTTTCGAGGGTATTAAATGATCATCCATATGTAAGTGAAGAAAAAAGGAAAGTTGTTTTAGAAATAGTTGAGAAATTGAATTACTCGCAAAATGCAAATGCTGTTCATTTATCAAAAGGGAAGACGAATATTGTTGGCGTGATTTTACCTTATATTAACCATCCGTCTTTTGATGCGATGGTGGGTGGAATGATGGAAGTTGCGTTAGCTCATAATTACAGGGTGCTTCTTTGTCAAACGAACTACAATAAAAAAGAAGAAATGAAAAGTTTACATATGTTGAAAACAAAGCAACTAGACGGTCTTATCATTTGTTCTCGTGCTAATGAGTGGGAAACTATAGAGCCTTATGCAGCGTATGGGGCGGTTATTGCTTGTGAGGATAATGATATTGAAAGCATATCGAGTGTATATACAGATCATTTTAATGCCTTTCAATTAGGGATGAGTTACCTTATTGAAAAAGGTTATAAGAAGATTGGATATTGTACGGGAAGAAAGTTAGGGCCAAGTAGTAAGAAACGTTTTGATGCTTATAAACAACAGCTACAATTAATAGATGAAGAAGTGATGGAAGATCGGATTTTCACAGAATGCTTTACGTTAGAAGATGGTGTAAGAGTTGCACATCAATTCAAGGAGATGGAGAATCCTCCTGAAGCATTAATAGTGGCAGGAGATGAAGTTGCTATTGGGATCATGACAGAAGTTGAAAAATTAGGTATTGAAGTTCCTGAGGATTTAGCGATTATTGGTTTTGATAATCAACCGATTTCTCAAGTTTTACAACTGACAACCATTGACCAAAATTTAAAGGGAATAGGTAAGACGGCTTTTGAAATGTTTTATAGGCAAGTAAGTGATGAGGGTTCTAAACAAGAAAAGATGGAAATTCCGTATAAACTTGTGGAACGCTCAACGGTTTAGTATTTATCCGTTATGTGTATAATCACATAACGGATTATTTTTTGAAATGTCTTTGACAGGAAACGCGTTTCATACTTTATAAAAGAGTTACACCGGTCTGTAATAATCCATGGATTCTTTTCAAGTGCTAAAACAATGAATAGAATTTGGAGGAATATGCATGAATGAACTTTTATTAAGTATGAAAAAATATGTAGAGGATGACGAAAAGATTTTAGCGTTTGTCGTAGGGATATTTGAAAAGGATGACTTTACTTTATGTTATCAACATGGGATTTTTGTTGCCACTACTAGACGTCTTCTATTTTACGGGAAATTTTCGTGCTATCCTGCGATATTTGAAGAGTATTCATATTTGCATATAGATGACATAGATTTCCGTCCATATTTCGAATGTACTTGTAATCGTGAAACCATTAGAGCTAAGTATATTCAGAGTGGGAATGTGGAGCGCTTTGTCCGTACAGTTAGAGCTAATATGAATAATTAATCACCCCTTTGTTTAAACATAATATCTTGGTCTTTGTGAGGGAAAATGCGGAATAAAAACAACTTCTAAACCTCTAGGAGATAGTGATACAATGTCAAATGGGGGGAGGTATGAACTATGGTTAATCAACGTATAAAGGAAATAACACTAATTACAATTGGTTCATTATTATTCGCAATTGGTATTAATTACTTTGCAATTCCAAACCGTTTATCAGAGGGTGGAATTATTGGTTTAACGGTTGTTACGTACTATTTATTTGATTGGTCACCAGGAATTGTGAATTTTGGTTTGAATGCAATTTTATTAGCTGTAGGTTATAAATTTTTTGATAAGAAAACGATGGTTTACACAATTATAGGTATTGTGGAAACCTCTTTGTTTTTATATGTTACAGAACATATCGAATATCAAGTAAATAGTGATACGTTACTAGCAGCTTTATTTGCTGGTGTATTTGTAGGTATCGGATTAGGCTGTATGTTCAAAGCTGGAGGTACATCAGGAGGATCGGCAATTTTAGCTCGACTAGCAAATCAATATTTAGGTTGGAGCGTTGGTAAAGGCGTACTTATTATTGATATCGTTGTAATTGCGGGTTCTGTATTTATAATAGGACAAGAAAAGGCAATGTATACACTTGTAGCTGTATTTGTCGGAGCGAAAGTAATTGATTTCATCGTGGAAGGTATGGATACAAAAACAGCTGTTACAATCATTTCAAATCAACCGGATTTAATACGTGAAACTATTACAAAAAACATGACACGCGGTGTCACTGTATTAGAGGGACGCGGCGGATATACTGGTAAAAATAAAGAAGTTTTATATATCGTTATTAATAAACAAGAGCTTGTTAAGTTAAAGCAAGTTATTAGTAGAGTTGATGAAGATGCCTTCGTTGTCATTCACGATGTGCGTGATGTACTTGGCGGTGGCTTTAAAGCAAGCTAAAAGGTGAACGAGAAAATTCGTTCATCTTTTTTTTATCCCGCATTAACGGGCAGTAGAACTCTCACCTCAAAATTCAGCTGGAGCAAAGAAGTTAGGTGGGAGATCAACTGCCCGTAAACGCCCGATTGGTGAGGGCTGATTAAAGTTTCACTTTATTCTTACAAAAATGTAAGGGTAATGTAATGGGATTGAATGGTAGATTAAATTCCTGCTCTTTAGAATGGATGTATAAGTATCCTGTAGAGGAGGAAGATCAGTATTATGAAGAAAAAAATAATTACTACTGTAATAGCCATGGTAGTGATAGTAGTAGTATTACTACCTACGAAACTTGGACCGGTTATTGATAAATATAATCCGCTTTATACGACGAAAGAATACTATACAATTGTGGATGCTATTGGTCAGCATGTCGGTGATGAATGGTATGAATATGAATTTATTGCATTTGATGAACGTGGAAGAGAACAAAAAATAAAGAAGACTGTTAAGCATATGTTAAAGAGAGATGAAGCATTAAAGGTGTACGCAAAAGGACGCTACGGCGAGGCAATTGAAGAAATTGAAGCTGGAAATATTCCTATTAATGCGAAGAGTAAACTTTTAACGATGAGATAGCGGATTATACCCCCGCCTATTTTTTGTCGAAAATAAAAATACTAGGTAGGGGTATTTTAGATTCGTGAAAAAGCCTTAGTCCATATGGACTAAGGCTTTTCTTATTATATAAGGGGGAAGGGGGTACATTGTAGTAGCATGAGTGAAAGGTATAAGAAGAGTCGGCTACTAGCAATGTAATTTGGTTATGTGAGTATTCTTCTTATTTGGCTTACTTTCTAACCTTATTGTACAAAGTATAGGTAAGGGGAACTATCGAATTACATTACACATAGCTTACAAATATGTAAGACTCCTGTAATGCAATTCGATAGTTAAAAGATAGTAAATTTAATATAGTGTAACTAGAAAGTCTCATTTTATTACTTTCTGATTCGCAATGTTAATGAAGAACGAAAAACCAACTAACTTTGAATAGCCCTCATCTTAGCTTAAGATGAGGCCTTTTTTCAAACCTTACAACATTGTAAGGTTTACGTAAGTTAATTCGATAGTAAATTTGTCATATTTTTTGCATAATAGATACAAATAGATAAAAAATAATTAGGGATATATTAAGAAGGGAGAAAACTGGGATGCGTAAAGAAGAAGTAGTGAAGTTTCCAATTAAAGATTTCTGTAGCTACTTTACTGTTGCCGTAGTATGTATTGGATTATTTGATATAATAACAAATTTAATTGTTAACTAATATAGATGATAAAACAAGAAGGAAGACCCTTTCTTGTTTTTTTTATGGGGGCATAAAGATGAAATTGATTGATAGCCATATACATGTTGATCAATATGAGAATGAAGAGAAAAGTAGATTATTTATAGATGTGGAAAACAGTAAAGAGATACAAGGGCTTATTGCAGTATCTATGAATTATCAATCATGTCTAGAAACTTTATCTTTAGCAAAGCGATATCCTTTTGTACATCCAGCAATAGGTTTTCATCCGGAGCAGCCGATTCATAAAGAGGAATGTGAGAAAATTTATAAATTAATTGAAGATCATGTAGATGAAATTGTTGCGATTGGTGAAGTGGGACTCCCATATTATTTAAGGAAAGAAGATGAAAATATTGCTATTGATCCATACATAGCGGTGTTAAAAAAGTTTGTGGAACTAGCTAGTAAATACGATTTACCAATTATATTGCATGCGGTTTATGAAGATACTGACACTGTATGTGGTTTACTTGAAGAATATAAAGTTTCGCGTGCACACTTTCATTGGTTTAAAGGAAGTGAAGAGACAATGAAACGGATGATGAGGAACGGTTATTATATTTCTATCACACCGGATGTTTTACATAAGGAGAAAATTAGAAAAATAGTTTCGTATTATCCGCTTGAATATATGATGGTAGAAACAGATGGGCCGTGGGAATTTCAGAAGGATACGATGACACATCCTTATATGATAAAAGATGTATTACAAGAAATTAGTATAATAAAAAAAATATCAGTAGAGAAAGTTACTGAGCAAATATATGCGAATACGGTGCGATTTTATAAAGTTAGTGAGTCATAAAAAAACACCAAGCATCTCGCTTGGTGTTTTTTTTATGACTCTAATTTTTTCGCACGTCTTAATAATAAAAGAAAGACAATTATAATGAACCCAATTATAAGGAAGAACCCATATTGTTTTATATAATCAATTATGTCATTCGCACTTGTTGGTTTTTCAACGTGAATGCCTTCTTTATTAGTAGTAATATGAATATCTTTCATTTTTACTTCATTCATGTCTTTTTGTAAATCAATCCACTCTATGTTTGGAATACTTTCTAGTTCTTTTAATACTTCTTTTAATGGTTCAACGCCCAAGTAAGGATGATAAAATGCACCGATAATTCCATCAGATAGTTTAGTGATAGATAAAGCACGTTCTTTCATTTTTGCTATAGCTTGTGGCTTCCCTTCTTCAATAAAGCCAACAGTTTCAGGAATTAATTTCATCCCATGCAAAAATGACGGTGTACTTATATAAGCTGGTGAGTGCATTGATTTCCAAGTTGTATCGTTTAGTTGTATTTGTCCTACATAAGTTGAAAAATATTGTGATAGTATTTCATATCCTTTTTGAGACATTGTATAGTGCGGAGCTTCAAAGGCAACTGGATATAATTTAGCTTCTACAAGCTCTGTAATCCCTTTTTCAATATGATCTTTAATATATTTTTCTTCGAAGGCTTTCCCGTTTTTTACGTATTTATTATAGTCTTCTGGAGACTGAAAATCTTTTTTTGTTTTTGATTTTTCATGGTTTGGTTGGCGAATTGGTTGATCTGTTTTTACATCCCAAAATTCAAAACCTTCGCCAGTTTCACTATCATAAAACTGATGTGTGTAACCATGCATAACGATAGAGCCACCATTATCTTGCATAAAGTGTAAAACATCGATTAATTCAGAGTTATCCTTTAAATGTACTGTTTTTCCTGTGTCTGGATCGTTGTAAACAGGGATAACGGTAATCATATAAGGGAGCTTTTTCTCTTTTAGTAATTCAGCGATTTCTTTTAATTGCTTTACATCTACAGCTGGATGAACGTCTTCAAGACGTAAATAAGCTGAAGTTTTATTTGTTTCAGGTTTTTGTCCGAAATAAGAAAATAACATTTCACCGACGTAATGAGACATCCAATCGAAAAGGTTTGGAGTTGCAACATAATAGGATGTTCCTTGCTGAATGATTAACGGATGAGTTCCATCAGCACTCAAGGCGTAAGCAAGAGTTGTTCCTTTTGTTTCAATTTTCTTCATTAAGCGTTCTTCATGTAATTCATTTTTTAACTGGTTAGTCGGATATTCTATAGTGTGAATTCGTATATCGGTTTCTTTCAGGGTAATGAAAGAAAAACGATTAGATAATTGTTCAACATTTTGTCCTAAAACTAATATGGGACCTGAGAAGTTTTCTAGAAATTGTTTTGCTGCAATAGAAAAATCTTCTTTTTTCTCTCCGATATAAACAATATGTGTATAAGAAGATGATTCAGTACTTTCCTTTACTTCCTTTAAGCTTTTTACTGTTATATCTTTTGTAAAGTGCCCTAACTGAGTATTAAGGATTTGTACATTGTTTGTAATTTTGTTGTCTTCTGTACTATACAAAACGAGTACTTTTGATTTTGATGATGTTTGTGCAGAGGTATGTATAGGAATGAGTAGTAAAATGCTGAAAAAGATTAGTAGAGTTCTTTTCATTTATTTATGCTCCTATTCTATATATAGAATTCAATTTACAATTATATACAATAAATAAGTTATAGTCCATGTAAGTTACATTTTTGCACGTATTTACCATATGTTTTTTCGCAAAGTCGGTCTAAAGCATGATGATAATATGTATAGTAATTTGCTATGATTGAAAGGTAAGAGAATGATAGAGTGTTGGTAATTGTAAAAGGAAGGCTGAAAGGGGACAAATTTCAGCGGAGAAAGAGGTAGAGGTAGTGAAGAAATTCTTTGTAGGATTTTTAGTTGTTCTTGGAGTGTATTTATATTTCCAAGGAAAGTCTGAAGGAATGGGTAAGCTAATGAATGAAACAAGCTATGTTGATTCAGAAGAAGCAAAACAGATGAAACAAATCATTATAGAGGAAGCAAAGAAAGTAAACCTTCCGGAATGGATACCTCTTACAATTGCCGAACATGAAAGTAGGTTAAATCCAAGAAGTGTTGGAGATAACGGAACTTCATTCGGATTGTTTCAATTACACCGCGGTGGTGGGCTTGCGCCAGATCATTTAACTGATGAAGAGCTGAAAGATCCACGTACAAATGCGCAAATTGCAATGCCGCATTTAATGAAAGGTTATAAGCGCGGGGTGCAAAAAGGTTTGACTGATTTTGCATTACTGAAATATATAGCGAATACATCTGGATGGCCAGGGAATTTAGGACCAGAGTGGACGGATAACAATATGAAGTATAACATCGGATTAGAGGATGTATACTATCGAAATAAAGGTGTAATCAAAGAGTAGGTTTTCTATACCTACTCTGTTTTTTTATGAACAATTTCATCCTTTTCTTTCGTGAAATACTGCGCTAGTTGTATTTTCACATCTTCTAGTTTTGTAGAAACTTGCGGTATTTTATATCCTACATACAACGGTGAAACGACAAACCTAGGAACAACTTTACAAATGATTTTCCTGTTTAAGTAATAGAAGAATAAGTTATAACTACTACATCCTTTATGGAAATCTGTCAGTATGTAACGTACAGTTTGCTGAATATAATTGGCCATTTCATCTATAAATGCAATATCTTCAATGATGATATTAAATTCAGTAAAGCCGATAATAGGACGCTCTGAAATATTGAGTTCAATGCGTTCATTTTTTTGAACAATTACCCCTTGGAAATTTGCTTCCTCAATATTTTCAAGATAGTCTACATGTTTCATTCCGATAATTTGCATATGTGCATGATGCAAACTTCCGCCTGAAAATGGACCATGATTTTTGTATAAAATCACAGAAGTGAATTCTTCATTTTCCTGTAAGTTTAACCAATGGAGAATAGAGAAGCGAATTAGTTTTCTCATATGTTCTTCTGTATATGTTGCGATATGGTCTTCGCAATTATCTGTTTCGATTAGCACGGTTTGAAAGGTATCCTTTAATGTAGGAAATTTATTTTTTAACCAAATAATAGAGCCCTCAGTTGCTAAAATATCCGTTAAATTTTCTCTGTCACAAAAAGGACATGCAGCGCTTCTGTTCCGAATGCTTTCTGGTTTTTGTTTACCGATATCGTTTAAAAAATATAGTTGTTGTGTATCCATTTGTATATGCCCCTTTAAAATATATGTAAAAATCCCGCTTAATACATTCGGGAAAAGGAGAAGGAAATCCTTTAAAGGGAATAGGGAAAAATAAAAGACAAGATATCCTCATTGCAATAGGGTACCTTGTCTTTTATTTTTTCTTTAATAGTGTGTATGGATAATATAGAGCATTTTCATTTTGTTTCTTTTTTCTATTTTTTATTGTGTATAAGGCAATTGCTGTACTTGCGATTACAATAATGGCTTTCTTCATATTCATATACCCCTTTTTATTGTTGGTTTAATTCTTGGCTAACTGCTTTCGCATCAACTAAAGCATGTAAAATCATTTTTACCATGTTCATCATAGTTCTTTCCTCCCTTTTATAGTTCGTTTAGTTCTTTTACAACTGCTTGTCCGTTCACTAATACCTCAAAGATTGCTTTTACGATTTCTTTCATCATGATTGTTTCCTCCTTGTTTTTGTCTCTCTTGTTTATATCTTTATTGTATAGGGAGGCATCTTTTCGTACTATCGCTTTCCATTACGTGAACATAACAGTTTTGTAAGATTTGATGTCACTTATTGAAATGTTTAGTCTATCTTCATTATTTTCAGAAAAATGACTATTCAAACATAAATCGGGGAAGTATAATAAAGAAGTAAGTATTAAATTCCGTACGAAAGGAGTGAATGAGATGAAATGTTCTTTAGCTACGCGCGCAAAATTTTTAGATTATATCTATATTTGTCGTGCGATTTTTCATGATGCAGTTGTTAACGGGATACGTATGCCCTTTTTTAACAATTGCATAGTAGCTATTGAACGATAGAAGTCTCTTCACCCATTTTTGATAAACGTGTGAAAAGGGAGCTATTTGGCTTCCTTTTTCTATGACAAAAACCATGGGGAATGTTTCTTTCCCATGGTTTTTTATATTGAAAGGAGTACGGAAAATGACAATTTGTAGTGTAAATAATGTAAAGAAATCTTTTGGTGGAAACATCATATTTGAAAATATATCGCTTGAAATAAAGAATGGAGAACGTATTGGATTAGTTGGTCGTAACGGTAGTGGGAAGACAACTATCTTTCAGCTTCTAACAGGAATGGAGAGTTTGGATGCAGGAGCCATTCATATGAAGAAAGGTACATGCATCGGTCATGTAGCACAAATTCCAAAATTTAATAATGAAATGAATGTATATGATGTATTAAGCTCCGCTTTTAAAAAGGAAAAAGAGTTGGAGATAGAAATGCATGCTTTAGAAAAAAATATGGCGGAAGAACAGGAATCATCTGCTTTACAAAAATTGATGGAGAGATACGGAGTAATTCAAGAAAGGTACGCGTTTCTCGGTGGTTATGAAATAGAAGCGAATATTATGAAGGTAGCAAATGGTCTACAGGTGACGGAACTATTTCCAAGATCATTTATGGAGTTAAGTGGTGGAGAACAAACAAAAGTAAGCCTTGCGTATATGCTATTGCAGAAACCAGATCTACTTTTGTTAGATGAACCAACAAATCATTTGGACTTATTTGCAGTCGAGTGGTTAGAGCAATTTCTAAAAGAATATACAGGAACAGTTATGGTCATTTCGCATGATCGCTATTTCCTTGATGAAGTTGTAACGAAAATTTTTGATTTAGAAGATGGAGAAATTCACGTATATCATACGAACTATTCACAGTTTGTTGAGGAAAAGGAAGAAAGGCTGCTTCAAGAATTTCAAGCGTATCAAGAACAGCAAAAGAAAATAAAGAAAATGAAAGAAGCAATTAAGCGTCTACGTGAATGGGCAAATCAAGCGAATCCGCCGAATGAAGGATTGCATAAGAGAGCCAGAAATATGGAACGTGCATTAGAGCGCATAGAGAAACTAAAGAGACCCATTTTGGATAGAAAACAGATGGGACTTCAGTTTGAAGGGCAAGAGAGAAGCGGGAAAGATGTTGTTGTAATGAAAGAAGTGAGTAAAGGATTTGATGAACGGTCTTTATTCGAGAAAGTAAATTTGCATATTCGTTTTCAGGAGCGCGCAGCTATCGTTGGACGTAATGGTACAGGAAAGACTACGTTATTAAAACTATTACTAAAAGAAATGCAGCAAGATGCTGGAGAAATTCGGATTGGTAGTAGTGTGAAAATTGGTTATTTATCGCAACATGCGTACGGGAATATGAAGAACAATGTATTGGAAGCTTTCAGAGATTGCGTGGCTGTAACAGAGGGAGAAGCAAGACATATATTAGCTCGTTTCTTATTTTATGGTCCAGCTGTTTTTAAGAAAGTAACGCAACTTAGCGGTGGAGAAAAAATGAGGTTAAGGCTCGCGCAACTTATGTATCAAGATGTTAACTTTCTTATTTTAGATGAACCGACGAATCATCTTGATATTGAATCAAGGGAGGTTTTAGAGGAGGCCCTTGAACAATATAATGGGACGATTTTAGCTGTTTCACATGATCGTTATTTCTTAAATAAATTGTTTGAAAAGACATATTGGATTGATGAGCACAAATTATTTGAGTTTGCAGGGAACTATGCATGGGCTCGTCAAAAGTGGGAAGAAAGAATTGAGAAACAGGTAGTAAAACAGAAGCAGCAACAGCAAGGGAATAAAGCGTTAGAAGTAATGCCTATAAAAAAGAAGAAGTCTAGGGATTTAGAGGCAGTTGAAAATGAGTTAATGCATATAGAAGAAGATATATATGCACTCGAATGTAAAATGGAAAATGTAGTTGATGTTGAAATGCTTGAACAATTATATGAAGAAAAAACGAAAAAAGAGTTTTTACGAGCGGAGTTATATAATGAGTTAGAGAATATTGTGGAGTAAAGAAAATAGAATGAAAAAGAGCAAGTTGTTTCCTCATATTTTGGGGGAGGGCTTGCTCTTTTTAGTATAATGAAAGCAGAAAAATTGGTATAATTTTCTTGCTGCTGTGATAATAGAATGAACTTTAGGTCACTAAAACGTGGGGAGAATTTTATGTTAGGATATGCGCGGATTGCTACAATCGTCATGATTTGCTTAGTTTACGCAAATCATGTTTCACGTGAAACAGAAAATTTACAAATTTTTGTCGGTATTGCACTTTTTATTTATATTGTGAATCATATTTTGCTTGTAAAAGCAAAAGGGAGTAGGAAACTTGTTTTTTATACCTTGCTCACAAACGGTATTGTCACAGCGTTATTAGGGTTTTTATTTCCCGAGACATGTTTGTATTTAATTATATTTGGAATTGATGCGGTAGGATTATTTATTCATGATTGGCGTAAAAGGATGACTTATTTTTTTATCGCTTTTTTCTTTCTTTGTTGGTTTATAAATATACTACATACGTATCAACATACAGAGAGTCTGGAATTGGAGAGTAATGCAATTAACTTTATGTTTATCATTTTCAGTGCTTTAGCTGGAAACTTAATAAAAAAACTTACAGCTGCTCGGCAAATGGTAGATGAGCAATATGGGGAATTAGCATTATCTCATACAGCTTTAAAAGAAGCACATGAGCAATTACGTCTATATGCAAAAGAGGTAGAAGAATTGACAGCTGTTCGGGAGCGAAATGATATTGCCCGAGAAATTCATGATACTGTTGGTCATAATATGACGGCATTACTTGTTCAGTTACAACTGGCGGAGGTTTTATGGAAACAAAAATCGGACGCTACAGAAGAGGTTTTACATACATGCCATGGGTTAGCTAGAAAATCACTTCAAGAAGTGAGAGCTTCTGTGCATGCCTTAAAAGAGGAAAGTAAACTAGGGAACATAATAGAGAATATGCGTGAAATGTTACATGGATATTCTAAAGTGACGAAAGTACAAGTATCTTTTCAATTACAAGGAGATCCGGTTTTGATTCCGTTGTCACTACAGCCTACGTTGCTTCGTATTATGCAAGAGTCTTTAACGAATGCAAAACGTCACGGAAAAGCTAGTTTATGTGAAGTGAGTTTAGTTTGTTCAGTGGAACAAGTTAAGTTATGTATTTTGGATAATGGTATGGGAGTCAATGAAGTAAGCCCTGGATTTGGCTTACTTAATATGAAAGAACGTGTAGAGGAGCATGGTGGAATCATTCAATTTGAGAGTGAAATAGAAAAAGGTTTTCGCCTAAAAATCGAATTTCCACTCCGAGAAAAAACATGGGTAATAGGGGGAGCGTTATGATTCGAATTATGATTGTTGATGATCAATCACTGATTCGTGATGGATTGGCAATGATATTAAATTTACGTCCGGAACTGGAAGTGGTAGGGACGGCTAGTGATGGGGATGAAGTCGTACAAAAGGTGAAACAATTACAGCCTGAAATTATTTTGATGGATATTCGGATGCCTCGTATGAATGGTGTTGAAGGAACTCGTTTAGTTAGAGAAAAGTTTCCTTATATAAAGGTTCTTATGTTAACAACTTTTAGTGATAGTGAGCTTATTTTTGAGGCATTAGAGCAAGGAGCGAGTGGTTATTTATTGAAGGATATGGAGACAGATGCAATCGCGCAAGCAATTTTAACGGTGTATAGTGGCGGGGTTGTGCTTCCTCAGGATATAACAGCGCAAATTATAGAGGAATTAAAAAAGACGAAAGTGGCAGTAGAGTGTAACCCACCAGAACAACTAAAACAATTAACTGAGCGAGAAGTAGATGTTTTAAGAGCAATTGGACTGGGGTTAAATAATAAAGAGATTGCCGAAAAGCTATTTATTACAGAGGGAACTGTTAAGAATCATGTTTCTAATTTGATTAGTAAGCTAGAACTGAGAGATCGAACACAAGCAGCAATATACGCAGTAAGGTATGGCGTCACGATGTACACATGACTTTTGGCATATATAAGTGTGAAAAAGCAGCAGAATTTGCTGCTTTTTTATTTTGTATTTCTATCTTAAGGGTGATGGAGAGAAGAAGAAATTTTTCTACAATGAAAGTGTAGATGAATACAAAGGGGCTGAATCAATATGTTAGTCATAGATCATATTACGAAATCATTTGGCAAGAAGGAAATCGTAAAGAATGTTTCTTTTGAAGTGAAAAAAGGTGAAACATTTGGATTGCTTGGACCAAACGGAGCGGGGAAATCAACGACGATATCAATGATTTGCGGGTTAATTCCATACGATAGTGGTGATATAAAAGTTGGTGGGAAATCTGTAAAAGAGTATCCATTAGAAGCGAAAAAGAAAATCGGTATTGTCCCGCAAGACATTGCGCTGTATCCGACACTTTCAGCAAAGGAAAATTTAATCTTCTGGGGAAAGATGTACGGTTTAAATGGAAAAGTTGCAAAAGAGCGGGCAGAGGAAGTGTTAGCTTACGTCGGTTTACAGGATCGGGGAAAAGATAAAATTGAAACATTTTCAGGTGGAATGAAAAGGCGTATTAATATTGGTGCAGCACTTATGCACGAACCAGAGTTATTAATTATGGATGAACCGACAGTCGGGATTGATCCGCAGTCGAGAAATCATATTTTAGAGACTGTTAAAAAGTTAAATGAAAAAGGTATGACGGTCATTTATACGAGTCATTACATGGAAGAAGTTGAGTATTTATGTGAGCGAATTGCCATCGTTGATCATGGAAAGGTAATTGCACTAGGAACGAAAAGAGAGCTATGTAATCGTCTAACAGATGGGTTTATGGTGAAATTGCAATTAAATCGCTACAGTACGGAACTGCTACAAAAGTTGAAGGCACTACCTGTTGTTGAGCGGATTATTTTTGACGAAGATAGTAGCACGATTGATATTGGACTAAATGGTGGCGAGGCAATTGGCATAGTTGTTTCAGAAGTTGTTGAAAACAAAGCTCAAATTTTAAAACTGGAAGTAAAAGAACCGAATTTAGAGGCACTTTTTTTACAATTAACAGGACGTTCACTTCGTGATTAAGGGGGTTAGTACGAGATGAGAAGTTTCATTATTGCATGGAAAGATTTAAAAATCCGTTTAATTGATCGGCGCGGATTTATGATGATGTTAATTATGCCAATTGTATTAACGGCCATTTTAGGTTCAGCATTAAGTAATGTATTTGAGAGTGGTGGACTACCGAAAACAGTAATTGGCTATTATCAAGAGGGAACGGATGAGTTTGCAGATGTCTTTCAAAAAGATGTATTGCAATCTAAAGAAATAAAAGATGATGTGAAAGTAAAGGTAGTTAACTCTCGGGAAGAGCTTGAAGATATGTTAAAGGAAAAGAAAATAGATGTAGGAATTGCCATCCCAAATAAATGGAGCGAACAAGTACAAGATGGAAAATTAAAAGAACCAAAGGTGCTTATAGACCCATCAAAAGATATACAAGCAAAAATTGCTGAGTCAATGATCCGCTCTTTTTCAGAACGTGTTCAAACAGTCGCAGTATCTACTAAAAGTGTTGTAACAGAATTAGCAAAATCTCAGCAGAGTGATGTAGCACAAGTTGCAAAAGAGGTAAGTGGAAGTCTACAGACGATAGCAACTGCAAGTGTGGGTAACATCCAAAAAGGAACGGTAGGAAAAAAAACAGTTGCAGCGATGCAATATTATGCAGCAGCAATGTTAGTCATGTTTTTACTATATAACATAACAGTAGGTGCAAAGTCAGTTGTAACAGAGCAACGAACTGAAACGTTGGCGCGTTTGTTCAGTACACCGACGAGCTCATTTTCAATTTTATTCGGGAAGTTTTTAGGTACATTACTATTTGCCTGTATACAATTTGGAATATTTATAGTTGCTACACACTTTATGTTTCATGTGGAATGGGGCGCAGATGTGTCTCAAATAGTAGTGTTGGGAATTTCTTATACAATTTGTGTTTCTGGTTTATCTATGTTAATCGCCGCTTTTATTCGTGAGGAAAAAACGGCAGACTTAATGGGGGGAATCGGTATTCAAATACTAGCTATATTAGGAGGATCAATGTTACCGATTTACGTATTTCCCGATACACTTCAAACAGTTGCAAATATTGCTCCGAATAAATGGGCACTTACGAGCTTTTTAAATATTATGTCGGGAACATCTTGGGATGTGCTATTCCCTGTCATTTTAAGTTTATGTAGTGCAGGAATTATCTCCGTTATGATTGGAACGTTACGTTTACGTACGAGATAGGAGGGGAAATGATGAAGAAAGTTTGGGCGCTTTGTTGGCTAGAATTAAAACAAATTTTAATTAAGCCACAAAGTTATATACTCATGTTTGGAATGCCTATTATTTTTACACTCATATTCGGTGGACTTTTAGGCGGAAGTGGGAATGAGAAAGTAAATATTAGTTTAGTAGATAAAGATGGTTCTGTATTATCTGGCAAGTATTATGAGGAAATAAAGAAAAGTGATTTAATTTCTATAGAAAAGGTAACGTATAGGGAAGGGACACAGAGGATCGAAGATAAGAAAGCATCTGGTATAATCATCATTCCGAAAGATTTTCAAAAGAGTATGCTAGATGGAAAAGTAGAAAATATCCAATTTCAAGCCAGTGCTGATTTTACGGGTGGAACTTCTGTAGAGCAAGTATTAGCAAGTGCATTAAAAAAGATGGAGATAGAAGTTAGTGCAGCAAGAGATTTTGAGAAGAAAAGTAACACTTCGTGGGAAACGATGTATGAAACAATTTATACAAAAATAGATCCTGTTTCGATTCAAAAAGAATTGATTTTACACGATGATCAAAAGTTAAATAACGTTACAGGGCGAGCGGCAGGTTTTTCAATTCTATTCGTCATGATTGTCATGTTAAGTGCGACGGGAACTATTTTGAAAACTAGACAACTTGGTGTTTGGTCTCGTTTATTAGGGGCACCAGTTTCAAAAGTTCAAATACTAGCAGGATATATCCTTTCCTTCTTTTTAATAGGGTGGATTCAATTTGGTGTTTTAATGATATTAACGCATTCATTATTTGATGTGCAGTGGGGAAATTTATTAGGGGTTATTACACTCGTTTCAGTATTGCTATTAGCGGTTATTGGTCTAGCTTTATTATTGGCAAGTATCGTGAAAACAACAGAACAGCAGTCCGCACTAGGGAATATCGTTGTAATTTCAACGTGTATGATTGGTGGTCTTTATTGGCCAATTGAAATTGAGCCTTCATGGATGCAAGCGGCGGCAAATTTTGTTCCGCAAACGTGGGCGATGCGTGGCTTTACTGAGTTAATTGTAAGGGGAGGTACATTAGCTGATATAGGAGGATATATTGGTATACTCATTTTATTTGCAGGAGTATTTTTCGTAATTGGTTTAACAAGAATACGTTATGACTGAAAAAAGAAAGCAGAGTTACAGCTTTACGCGCTGAACTCTGCTTTCTTTTTGTGTGGTATCTTCCCTTGTTGAAATTATAATAGCGATCCCGAGCATAATAAAAAAAGCTAAAAAGAGGACGAACTTTGGGAAGAAAGGGAATAGTAATAACGCCCCGACTATTATGATTGTTAATAATACATAGTGCAGGACATATTGGAATAGGTTGTCCATATTTTCGCCCCCTTCTTGGTAGTTAATTGTTATTATTCTATGCGGGACTATTAGGTAATAGAAGGTGTTTTTTATTTTTTGAAAGACATCAATTAGCAAGGATTGACATAACTAGTGAAAAGGAATAATCTTGAAATTAATTCATACTATTTTTATAGGTAAAGTAAAGATAATTACAGAATTGGCGTTATGTTACCACTTAATAAAAAAACAGGAAAGTAAGGGTGAGAATTATGCGAAAGGTTTTTAAAGGGTTACTTTTTACGTTTCTTAGTACATCGGTTTTATTAGCAGGATGTGCTCAAGAAGAGACAAGTACAAATGAAGCAACAAAGATGCCGAAAGTAAAAGATGAGTTTATTAAAGCGAGTGACAAAGCAAAAAGTCCAGCAAAGGCAAAAGAAAGAAAGGATACCTTTGTAGTGGGAATGCCGAGCCCTGGCGGGATATTCCTTCCGCATTTTATGGAAAATGGGTGGGATGGTAATATAACACAAGCTATCTTTGCTCCTCTCGTTGGATTGGATAAGGAGGGGAAACCAATTCCAATTCTAGCGAAGAAATGGGATATTTCGGAGGATCAGCTTACATATACGTTTCATTTGAAAGATGATTTAAAGTTTAGTGATAGTTCACCGTTAACAGCGGATGACGTAGCATTTACATTAACTTTACTACATGATCCAACTTATAGTGGTGCAACGGACATAAGCCAAACAGCAATAAAGGGTGGGCAAGCATATAAAGAAGGAAAGGCTACATCTATTGAGGGGATTCAAGTCATCGATCCGAAAACAATTACGATTACAACTGAAAAGGTAAATGCCCAAACATTATCGTTAATTGGTGGAGAAGTTATATCAAAAGCTTATTACGGTAAAGAATATAAGCAAGGGAATTTAGAGTATTTAAAAGAGTTATATGGAAAACCGATGGGAGCAGGAGCTTATAAACTAGATAAATATATTCCAGGTCAAGAGGTTCGTTTTGTAGCAAATGAAAATTATTTTGAAGGTAAACCGAAGATTGAGCACTTTATTTATAAAATTACAAAAGGTGATACGAAGCTGCAACAATTTCAAGCGGGCGAAGTAGATTATGATGGCTTCACGACAAATGCGGAGACGATTGAACAATTAAAAGAGTTAGGCTTTGCTAATGTTAATGTGTATACGGGAAGTTCATACGGTTACATTAAAATGAATTATAAGAAGTCATACTTTAAAGATAAACGTGTACGCCAAGCGTTTATTTATGGATTAGAGCGTCAAAAGGTCATTGATACATATTTCCAAGGATACGCTTCACTCGTTAATGTACCAATTACACCAGTTTCGTGGGCGTATACAGAAGAAGGAATCAATAAATACGAATATAATTTAGAAAAGGCGAAGAAATTGCTCGATGAAGCTGGGTGGAAAGCTGGATCAGATGGTATTCGTGAAAAAGATGGCCAAAAATTGAAGGTAAGTTATTTTGCTTCTTCTGCAAGTAAAATCAATGATGTGATGATCCCCGTTATGAAGGAGGATTATAAAAAGATTGGGGTAGATTTCAATCCTGAATACATGGACTTTAATACGATGATTTCCAAGGTAATTAAAGGAGATTATGATTTAGCGATGGTCTCCACACCGATGATTGATGATCCGAGCGGAACAATTGAGGAGTTTGTTTCGACAAGTAAGCGTAATTATGATGGATATCATAATCCGAAAGTAGATGAATTAGCTAAGCAGGCATTAGAAACATTGGATATTGAAAAACGAAAAGAAATCTATAAAAAACTATATCAAGAGTTAAGTGAAGATCCACCTGTTATTTTCTTAAACAATAGTAAAGTCGTGTCTGCACATAATGCACGAATTCAAGGATTACAAGAAGATAATTATAATGGTATTTTGTTAAGTTTACCTAAATTGAATATTGCTCAATAATTTCGAAAGAATTATCGAAATATTTATATAGAAATAATTGACAAAATATACTGAAAGATATAAGCTAATAACCATAAAGTCTACCGGAAAGGTCGGAATAAGATTGTTACCCCTCAAAAACAACTATTTTTTTATAACCAAAACCGACTTTTCCGATTGGCTATAAAATGTTGCTGTGGGAGGCATACATTAGGCAAGCAGTTCATAAGGTGTAATTATTAAAAAAAAGTTAGGGTGGGGACAATGAAGAAAAAGACAAAAAAATGGGCTGGTGTATTTTCGGTATTACTGAGTAGTTCGCTTGTGTTATCTGCTTGTGGGGGACAGGAGGATACGGCTTCTACAGAACCAGTAAAACAGCAAGATTTAAAAAATATAAAAGTTGAAAATATTGCTGCGACAGATAAGACGAAAGTACCAGATAAAGCGAAGAATAGAAAAGATACGTTAGTAGTTGGCATTAGTAAACCAGGCGGCGTATTTTTACCATATTTCCAACAAAATGGTTGGGATGGAAACGTCACTTCAGTTATTTTTGCATCCCTTGTATCTACAGATAAACAAGGAAAACCAACTCCAGAATTAGCTGAGAAGTGGGATATTTCCTCTGATCAGTTAACATATACATTCCATTTACGTAAAGATTTGAAATTTAGCGATGGTTCACCATTAACAGCAGATGATGTAGCGTTCACATTGACGCTTTTACATGATAAGGCATATGAGGGTGACAAAGACATTTCTCAATATGCTGTTAAAGGTGGTAAAGAATATAAAGAAGGAAAAGCAACTTCTATTGAAGGAATTCAAGTTGTTGATCCACAGACAATTAAAATTACAACTAAAAAAGTTAATTCACAGGCACTAACAGCCTTAGGTGGAGAGGTATTATCAAAAGCTTATTATGGAAAAGATTACAAACAAAATACAAGCTTAGATTACTTAAAAGCGTTATATGAAAAACCGATAGCTGCGGGTCCATATAAATTTGAAAAGTATATCCCAGGGCAAGAAGTGCGATTTGTAGCAAATGAAAATTATTATGCGGGTAAACCAAAAATTCCAAACTTCATTTATAAAATTACTTCTGGTGATACGAAGCTTCAATTATTCCAAACAGGTGAGGTTGACTACACTGGCCTAGGTACTGGTGACGAAGTTCTTGAACAGGCTAAGGCTTTAGAATTTGCAAATATCCAAATCGAAACAGCAGCGTCATTTAGCTATATTTATATGAATAATAATAAGCCGTACTTAAAGGATAAAAAGGTTCGTCAAGCACTTATTTACGGATTAGATCGTAAAAAATATGTTGATACAGCATTGAAAGGATACGGTACGGTAGCTAATGTACCAATTCATCCAACTTCTTGGGCTTATACGGAAGAAGGAGTTAATAAATATGAATACGACAAAGAAAAAGCGAAAAAATTATTAGATGAAGCAGGATGGAAAGTTGGTTCGGATGGAATTCGTGAAAAAGATGGTCAAAAATTAAAGCTTTCTTATTTCGGCCCAAGTTCGGCTAAAGATAGCGATTTATTAATTCCGATTGCAAAAGAGAATTATAAAGAAATAGGTGTAGAATTTAACCCTGAATTTATGGACTTTAATACTATGCTTTCGAAGGTAAACAAAGGTGATTATGATTTAGCTTCTGTTTCGACACCAATTACAAGTGATCCGAGTGAAACAGCTGGTGAATATTTGTCGGGTGTCAATGAGAAGAGTCTTGGTTATAAAAATACAAAAGTAGATGAGTTAATTCAAAAGGGTATTGAAACGGTAGATATTGAAAAACGTAAACCAATCTATAAAGAACTGTATAAAGAATTAAGTGATGATCCACCAGTAATTCTATTAAACTATCGTAGAACAATTACTGGTTATAACGGGAATATAAAAGGAATTGACCCTGAAAAATACAATAGTATTAGTGCAAACTTACCAGCTCTATCTATCGAAAAATAACGAGAAGAATGTATAAGTAGAAGACATTTTTTCATTCGGCAAGTAGTGTGCCGCTTTGAAAAAATGTTCTTCTATTTTAAGCATAAGATTGGAGAGAAAAAGGGTGAAAACATATATCATTCGTAGGCTGTTACAAATGATTCCTACACTGTTGGGGACATCGATTATTATCTTCTTCCTGTTCGCACTTCTTCCAGGAGATTATATTGATTCAAACCCGAAGATTACACCGGAAAGAGCAGCTGAACTTAGGGAATTGTATGGATTGAATAAACCAATTGTTGAGCGATATTTTCACTGGCTAGGTAATGCATTGCAGGGGGACTTTGGTTTTTCTCTTCAATATCAAGAATCTGTAACGTCATTATTAAATAAATTTATATGGAATTCGTTTATTGTTGCGATTATTGCATTGTTCTTTATTTGGCTAATTGCACTTATTATCGGTGTATTTTCAGCGACAAAGCAACATTCTTTATTCGATAAGCTTGTAACAATTGGTGTATTTGCAGCGATGTCATTTCCTTCATTCTTTATCGGTTTGTTTTTAATTAAAGTGTTTGCGGTTGACTTTAAGCTGTTACCGATAGGCGGGATGATTGATGTTGGGAGTAATTCAACTGGGCTTGCTTACGGAATAGAAGTTGCAAAGCATATGGTTTTACCCGTATTTATTTTAACTCTTCTTGGAGTTGGCTCATTAACTCGTTATTTTAGAACGAGTATGTTAGAGGTTGTACGGCAAGATTACATTCGAACGGCTAGAGCAAAAGGGTTAAAGGAGAAGACCGTTATTTATAAACATGCATTAAAAAATGCAATTTTGCCGGCTATTACATTGCTTGCATTTGAATTACCAGGGTTGTTTTCAGGGGCAATTATTATAGAACAAATTTTCAACTGGCCAGGTATCGGTAATATTCAATTAGAAGCACTTAATTTTCGTGATTATACGGTATTAATGGCATTTACGATGTTTCTTTCGTGTTTGACAATTTTTTCAAACTTTTTAGCGGATATTGTATATGCAGTTGTTGATCCACGTATTCGGTTGAAGTAAGGGGGGGAAAGAGATGGAAACTGTTACAACAACTACGGAAAAAAAAGAAAAAAAGAAAAGAAGGAATGGATCATCGCCGTGGAGGCAAGCTTTTAAAAGGATAAAGAAAAATAAAATGGCACTTATAGGATTTTACGCATTAGTTTTTATGTTTTTATTTTGTTTTATTGGTCCATTCTTTTCACCGTATGCATCAGGAAAAATACAAGTTACGTTAATTAACAAACCACCTAGTTTTTCTCATTGGCTTGGCACAGATCAATTAGGAAGAGACATTTTAACGAGGCTTATGCAAGCAGGACGGATTTCATTAACAATTGGCTTAGCCTCAATGGTGTTATCCGTTATACTAGGTGCTTTATTAGGAGCGATTGCAGGTTTCTACCGTGGTATCGTCGATAATATTATAATGCGTCTCGCGGATATTTTAATGTCGATGCCAGGATTACCGTTACTTATTATAATGGGAGCTATTTTATCAGAATGGAAAGTACCATCTGATTATCGTCTTTATGTCATTATGATCATTTTAAGTTTAGTAGGTTGGCCAGGACTTGCACGCCTCGTACGAGGTCAAATTTTATCGCTGCGAGAACAATCGTTTATGCAAGCTGCTGATGTACTCGGGATAAACGATTACCGGAAAATTGTATATCATTTAATCCCAAATGTTCTGCCGATATTAATTGTTGTATCCACATTAGGTGTTGCAGGTTCTATTTTAGGAGAGTCTGCACTAAGTTACCTAGGACTTGGCGTTGTCCCGCCTACACCATCGTGGGGAAATATGATTAGTGCAGCAAACTCATTAATCGATTTCCAAAAGCGTCCGTGGTTATGGATCCCGCCTGGTTTTGCAATCTTTATAACAGTTGTATCAATTAATATACTTGGCGATGCACTTCGTGATGCATTAGATCCAAAGATGAAGCGGTAGGTGAGAAAGCATGAGTAGAGCAGTAGTAGAGCTAAAGGATTTACAAACACACTTTCAGACGGAAGAAGGTACAGTAAAGGCTGTCAATCATGTTAGCTTTTCAGTTCGAGAAGGTGAAACAGTTTGTGTAGTAGGCGAATCAGGTTGCGGGAAAAGTGTAACGGCTTTATCTATTATGGGACTTATTGCTGAATCTGGCGGCATCGTTGGTGGTGATATTCTTTATGAAGGAAAAAGTCTTTTAGGAATGAAAGAGAAAGAACTTCGTAGTTTAAGAGGAAATGATATCGCGATGATTTTCCAGGAACCGATGACATCACTTAATCCGGTCTTTACTGTTGGAGAGCAAATTGTTGAGACGTTAAGAGAGCATGAACTACTTAGCAAAAACGAAGCATACAAAAAAGCAATTGAATTAATTCGTAAAGTTGGTATTGCTCGTGCTGATGAAATTGTCCATTCTTATCCGCACGAATTAAGCGGTGGTATGTTACAACGTATTATGATTGCTATTGCACTTAGTTGTAATCCAAAGTTATTAATTGCAGATGAACCGACAACAGCTCTAGACGTTACGATTCAAGCGCAAATATTAGACTTACTAAGACAAGTAAAAGAGGAATTTAAAACGTCCATTTTATTAATTACACATGATCTAGGTGTTGTAGCAGAAATGGCCGATTATGTTGTCGTTATGTATGGTGGAAAAGTTATTGAAGAGGCACCGGTACTAGAGATATTTCAAAATCCGAAACATCCATATACGCAAGGGCTGCTAAAATCAAAACCAGTAATGGGGAAACGAACAGATAAACTTTATTCTATTCCAGGGCAAGTTCCAAATTTAGTTGGCTTAGATGAGTTTTGCTACTTTAGTGGCCGCTGTGAACATTGCATGGAAATATGCAAAAATGAAGCGCCAAATCTTAATGTGCATGATGAGGATCATAAAGTAGCTTGTTGGTTATATGAGGAGCGTGCTGGGCAATGAGTGAACCATTATTAGAAGTGAAGAACTTAAAAACGTATTTTCCGATTAAGGGCGGCGTATTTAGTAGAACGATTGGACATGTGAAAGCGGTAGATGGGGTAAGCTTTACAATTGATAAGGGAGAAGTGTTTGGCCTTGTAGGAGAGTCTGGAAGTGGGAAAACGACGATAGGAAAAACAATTCTCCGTCTCGTTCAAAAAACAGAAGGTGAAGTGAAATTTAAAGGTCAAGATGTTCATGCTTTATCAAAAGAAGAGCTGAGAAAGCATCGTCCTAATATGCAGCTCGTCTTTCAAGATCCATTTAGCTCATTAAATCCAAGAATGAGAATTGGAGAAGCGCTTGGTGAGCCAATGTTGGCTCACGGACTAGCGACGAAAGAAAATGTCCGTGCAAAGGTGATAGAAGTATTGGAGTTATGTGGTTTAGCGCCGTATCATATTGACCGGTACCCTCATGAGTTTTCCGGTGGGCAACGTCAACGTATCGTTATTGCAAGGGCGATGGTATTAGATCCAGAATTTATTGTAGCTGATGAGCCTGTTGCGGCATTAGATGTATCTATTCAAGCGCAAATCATTAATTTGTTTAGTGAATTACAGGAGAAAAAGGGATTATCCTATTTATTCATTTCACATGATTTAAGTGTTGTGGAGCACTTATGTACGAAAATTGGAATTATGTATTTAGGAACTATTGTGGAAACAGCACCACGTGATGAGTTATTTGCGAATCCGCTTCATCCATATACAAAAGCATTGTTATCAGCAGTGCCAATACCGGATCCAACGGTTAAGCGAGAACGGATTATTCTAGAAGGGGATATTCCAAGTCCTGCAAATCCACCATCAGGTTGCCGTTTTCATACACGTTGCCCCGTTGCTACAGATATTTGTAAAACGAATGTACCAGAATTCCGTAATGTGGGTGAAGATCATTTTGTTGCTTGTCATCATGTGTAAAAGAAAAGGACTCTTTCAAAATGTGAAAGAGTCCTTTTTTTACCCCGCATTAACGGGCAGTAAGACTCCCACCTGAAAATTCGACACATGCGGGGAAGTTAGGTGGGAGATTAACTGCCCGTAAAAGCCCGATTGGTTCAACTAATAATCAGAGGAACCCCACCTCTGATTAAAGTTTCACTTTATTTACTAGATGAAGTTTGTTTTAATACAAATTGCTCAATTGCATGAGCAACACCGTTTTCATTATTTGTTAATGTAACAACGTCACATAATTTTTTTACGTCTTCTTCAGCATTTCCCATTGCAACTGATAAGCCGGCTACTTGTAGCATTGGCACATCATTAAAGTTGTCACCGATTGCAACAGTATCTTCAATTGGTATATTGAAATAAGCTGCCATTTCTTGCAAACCATTGCCTTTATGGCCATGCTTATCCATAATTTCTACATTAGTAGGAGCTGATGCCGTAACTGAAATGTCCGTATCTTCTTGTAAAGTTTGTAATAGCTGTGAACGATGAGCAGCATTAAATGTTAAAATGAAGAATTTAGATATTTCTAATTCTGGATTATTTACGACATCTTCTATTTTTTGGAAATCAGTAATTAAGTTAGATTTCTTTTGTTTTTCTGTAATTCTTTCAAGTTCCTCAAGTGTAACATCTAGTGTATGTTTATTTTCTTCGAATGCCTGCATAACTTGACCTTGCCATGTATAAGGAGAATAAACCCCTTTATTTGTGTACAACTTATATGGAAAACCTTCAGATTCTAGTAATTTTGCAAGCTTGTATACTTTATCATTTTGTAAACAACGCGAGTTAATTACTTTTCCGTCCACATAAACAATTGCCCCATTGCTTGCTCCAACTGGAAGAGATAGTTTATATTCTTCCAATAATTTCAAAGCATCCTCTTTCGCGCGGCCAGAACAAATCATTACAATATGACCAGCCTCTTTTGCGGTTTGGATAGCTTGTAAGTTCTCTTTGGAGATTTCAAGATTAGATGATAGTAGTGTACCATCCATATCTATTGCGATTAATTTCAAAATGACCACCTCTTTGTTTCCATTATACATAGTTATATAGAGGAAACATATAAACTTATCTTGGAAAGATAGTATTTTATCCCGCATTAATTTCTAGTAAAAGTGCGATTGGTGAGGGGAATAATTAGTAGGGAATGGAACTCTCGTTGATTAAAGTTTCACTTTGGTTTTTAACAAAATAGAGATGAATAATATTATATTTCGCTTTATGACCTTAATGTTACACTAGTGTTACAAATGTGATTGTAGTAGAAAACGCATTAAAACAAGGTTTTTGAGTGTTTATTTAAAAAAACGTAAAAAAAGTGTAATAAAATTTACGTAATTATATTGCAACGTAATAATAGTTATGTTACATTAGTGTTACAAACGTTACGTGATTAATTTCAATGTAACGTTAACATGAAAACTATGAACTAATCATTTCTTAGTAATTACATATAGATAACTTATAAAAAAGGAGAATGAATGATATGAACAACGAGCAAGTATTAAACGTAACAAAAGGTGACTTCGTAGGATCAGCAAGCGGAGCAGTAGTATTAACAGCATTAATCGTATTTCTATCAAGCGTATTAGTATAATAGAAGTTTTGTAACAAAAATAAGAGAAGGGAGAATGAAAATTATGAACAACGAGCAAGTATTACAAGTGACAAAAGGTGACTTCGTAGGATCAGCAAGTGGAGCGGTAGTATTAACAGCATTAATCGTATTTCTATCAAGCGTATTAGTATAATAGAAGTTTTGTAACAAAAGATAAATGAAGGGAGAATGAAAGATATGAAAGAGCAAGTATTACAAGTAACAAAAGGTGACTTCGTAGGATCAGCAAGTGGAGCGGTAGTATTAACAGCATTAATCGTATTTCTATCAAGCGTATTAGTATAATAGAAGTTTTGTAACAAAAGATAAATGAAGGGAGAATGAAAGATATGAAAGAGCAAGTATTACAAGTAACAAAAGGTGATTTCTTAGGATCAGCAAGCGGAGCAGTAGTATTAACAGCATTAATCGTATTTCTATCAAGCGTATTAGTATAATAAAAGTTTTAAATTGTACAAAATGAAAGGAGAATGAGGAATATGAACAGTGAACAAGTGTTACAAGTAACAAAAACAGATTTATTAGGATCATTAGGCGGAGCGGTAATATTAACATCATTTATTCTATTCCTTGCAAATATATTAGTATGAAAAATATAAATACAATCATTCAAAAAAAATAAAGACTCTAACGTATTAGTAAGTAGTTAATATGTTGGAGTCTTTTTTGTTTTCCTCTCATATATACCTTCAAGTATTAATATTTTCCCCTTACTTTAAAGAGAAAAAAGTCGAATTTTATATGTAAGAAAAAAAGAGGAATTTGACAGAAAAGATAGAAAATTTTAAAGGTCGGAAATTGTTAGCTTGCTAACTAATTTCTATTAATTGATGTTGGAAGCGTTTTCGGTTGGTTTTAAGTATGGACCATTTAATCTATTTACAGGGGGATGAAGATATTATGAAACAAAAATCTATGGATACGCTAGCTGCACAAATGGAGGACTTTTTTCCGGTACGTGATGTAGATCATTTGGAATTTTACGTAGGGAATGCAAAGCAATCAAGTTATTATCTTGCGAGAGCGTTTGGATTCAAAATTGTAGCTTATTCTGGATTAGAAACAGGAAACCGTGAAAAGGTATCTTATGTTCTTGTGCAAAAAAATATGCGTTTTGTTGTGTCTGGAGCTTTAAGTAGTGATAGTCGTATTGCAGATTTTGTAAAGACTCATGGTGATGGAGTGAAGGATGTGGCTTTACTTGTTGATGATGTTGATAAAGCATACTCTGAAGCTGTAAAACGTGGCGCTGTTGCGATTGCTCCTCCTGAAGAGTTAACAGATGAGGAAGGTACCTTGAAGAAAGCGGTTATTGGTACGTATGGTGATACAATTCATACGCTTGTAGAGCGTAAAAATTATAAAGGAACATTCATGCCAGGATTTCAAAAGGTAGAGTTCAATATTCCATTTGAAGAATCCGGTTTAATTGCTGTAGACCATGTCGTTGGTAACGTTGAGAAAATGGAAGAATGGGTTAGTTATTATGAGAACGTCATGGGATTTAAACAAATGATTCACTTCGATGATGACGATATTAGCACAGAGTATTCGGCATTAATGTCAAAAGTTATGACGAATGGAAGCCGTATTAAGTTTCCAATTAATGAACCAGCAGACGGAAAAAGAAAGTCACAAATTCAAGAATATCTAGAGTTCTATAACGGAGCGGGTGTACAGCATCTTGCTTTATTAACAAGTGACATTGTAAAAACAATTGAAGTGCTTCGTGCGAATGGCGTGGAGTTTTTAGATACGCCAGATACGTATTACGATGAGTTAACTGCACGTGTTGGAAAAATTGATGAAGAAATTGATAGATTAAAAGAATTGAAGATTCTAGTAGACCGTGACGAAGAAGGTTATTTATTACAAATCTTTACGAAACCAATTGTAGATCGTCCAACTCTATTTATTGAAATCATCCAACGTAAAGGTTCTCGTGGATTTGGCGAAGGGAACTTTAAAGCGTTATTCGAATCAATTGAAAGAGAACAAGAGCGTCGCGGAAATTTATAAAATTTGTATCCACCAGCAAGAGTTCCTTTGTTGGTGGAAATTTCATTTTCATAGGGAGGAATCACGATGAAATTTGTTACATTTCGTCTCCCATCGAAAGAAATGCGAGCTGGATGGCTTGAAGGTGACAAAGTAATCGATATGAATCTTGCGAGTGATGGACAATTACCTTCTTCTATGTTCGCCTTTTTAGAGAAAGCAGATGAGTATGTAGAAGTATTGCGTAATATTAAGAATCCTGCAAAGGGTATATATTCCTTAGAGGAAGTTCAATTTGCAGCGGCAATTCCTAATCCGAGTAGCATTCGAGATTTTTATGCATTTGAGCAGCATGTAAAAACAGCTCGCGGACGAAGAGGGTTAGATGTTGTACCTGAATGGTATGATATCCCGGTTTTTTATTTTACGAACCACCGTGCTGTTATTGGACCAGATGATTTTGTTATTGGTCCGAAGAAGTCTAAAAAGCTTGATTATGAGTTAGAGATTGCTTGCGTAATTGGGAAAGAAGGACGAAACATTTCTCGTGAACAAGCAGAGGAATATATTTTTGGTTACTGCATTATGAACGACTGGAGCGCAAGGGACTTACAAGTAACAGAAATGAAAGTGGGACTCGGTCCAGCGAAAGGAAAAGATTTTGCAACTTCATTAGGAGCGTATCTCGTTACGAAAGAGGAATTAGACGTTTATCGTAACGGTGATCGTTATGATTTAGAGATGACTGCTCATGTAAATGGAAAGATATTATCAAAGGGAAACTTCCAAGATATTTACTATACATTTGCTGAAATGATTGAACGTGCTTCGGAAGACGTTACGTTATATCCAGGAGATGTGATTGGTTCTGGGACAGTAGGAACAGGATGTATTTTAGAACTTGGTACAGAAGAGTGGCTACAAGATGGAGATGTTGTAGAGCTGTCGATTACTGGTTTAGGTACGTTACGTAATACGGTCAAAAAAGACATGAAAGCAGGTGATGGGCATGTTTTATCGTCACATGGGGGAGCTACCTCATAAACGACATGTACAATTTCGTAAAAAAGATGGATCGCTTTATCGTGAGCAGGTAATGGGGACAAAAGGTTTCTCTGGTACCCAGTCTATTTTGTATCATCATTATATGCCAACAGAAGTAGGGCACGCGGCATTATCGCATTCTTGTCAGTTACAGTATGAAGAGGATGCCCTTCTTGCTCATCGCCACTTCCGTACGAAAGAAAATAAAAAAACTGGTGATGCAGTAAGCGGAAGAAACTTTATGCTTGGGAATGAGGATTTATTAATTGGAGTAGTGAGTCCAACAGAAAAAATGGATTATTTTTACCGTAATGGTGATGGCGATGAAATGTTATTTGTTCATTATGGAACAGGAAAAATTGAAACGATGTTTGGAACGATTCACTATAGAAAAGGTGATTATGTAACAATTCCAATTGGAACGATTTATCGTGTTATTCCAGATGAGGGAGAGACTAAGTTTCTTGTTGTAGAGGCAAATAGCCAAATTACAACACCAAGTCGCTATCGCAATGAATATGGGCAATTGTTAGAACATAGTCCGTTTTGTGAAAGGGATATTCGTGGCCCGGAAAAATTGGAGACATATGATGACAAAGGTGAGTTTGTCGTAATGACAAAGTCGAGAGGTTATATGCACAAGCATGTGTTAGGGCACCATCCGTTAGATGTTGTTGGGTGGGATGGTTATTTATATCCGTGGGTCTTTAATGTGGAGGATTTTGAGCCAATTACAGGTCGTATTCATCAGCCACCACCAGTACATCAAACATTCGAAGGGCATAATTTCGTCATTTGCTCTTTCGTACCGCGTTTATACGATTATCATCCAGAATCTATTCCGGCACCATATTATCATAGTAATGTGAATAGTGATGAAGTACTGTACTATGTAGAAGGTAACTTTATGAGCCGAAAAGGTGTAGAAGAAGGTTCTATTACGCTTCATCCAAGCGGGATCCCGCATGGGCCACATCCAGGGAAAACAGAAGCGAGTATAGGGAAGAAAGAGACACTTGAACTGGCTGTTATGATAGATACATTCCGTCCGCTTCGTATTGTAAAACAAGCACATGAGACGGAAGATGAAAAGTACATGTATAGCTGGATTGAAGAGGGTTCATATACCGTAAAATAAGTAAAAAGAGGCATGCTCACTACGGGAGCATGCCTCTTTTATGGAATCGACATGTATAATAATACCAAAAAAAGTTATGAAAATATATATAGATATGATTGTCTGAATCTTTTTATCGAAAGGATGATAAGAGTATAGTATGTATCTCGATAGTTTTCTGTTTATTTCGACAAAAGTATTGACTAAAAAACATGCCGTGGGTAAAATGAAAAAGTAAATTAAATTTTCAGAAAACTAAAATCGTGGAGGAGCACAGCATGAAGCAAATTTTTCAAAAGAAGCCAATTTCAACGTTACTGCAAGAAAGTAAACAAAAGACATTATCGAGAACGTTAGGGGCACTTGATTTAACAATGCTTGGAATCGGAGCAATTGTTGGAACTGGTATTTTTGTTCTTACTGGCGTTGTAGCAGCGAAACATTCTGGACCAGCTATTATATTATCATTTGCTATAGCTGCATTAGCTTGTGCCTTTGCTGCATTTTGTTACGCTGAATTTGCTTCTTCAGTTCCTGTCTCAGGGAGTGTTTACACGTACACGTATGCGACGATGGGAGAAGTATTTGCATTCTTAATTGGATGGGATTTAATGCTCGAGTATTTATTAGCCACATCTGCTGTAGCTAATGGATGGTCAGCGTATTTTCAATCGTTATTAAAGGGATTTGGGATTCATATTCCGACCATTCTCTCCTCGGCCCCTGGTACTGGAAAGGGTGGAATAATTGATTTACCTGCAGTTCTAATTATTCTAGTTATGACGGTTCTTTTATCTAGAGGTGTTCGTGAAAGTGCACGTGTAAATAATATAATGGTATTTATTAAACTAGCAGTTGTTCTCATTTTTATCTTCGCCGGATTTAATTATGTAAAACCTGAAAATTGGACACCTTTTATGCCATTTGGGTTAGATGGTGTAATGGCTGGAGCAGCTACAGTTTTCTTCGCATTCATTGGATTTGATGCTGTATCAACAGCCGCAGAAGAAGTGAAGCGCCCACAACGCGATTTGCCGATTGGAATTATTGCATCGTTACTAGTTTGTACGGTTCTTTACATTGTTGTTTCACTTATTTTGACAGGGATTGTTCCATACGGTCAGTTGAATATATCAGATCCAGTTGCTTTCGCACTTCAATTTATTGGACAAGATAGTTTGGCGGGAGTGATATCAGTAGGAGCAATTACAGGAATTACAACTGTAATGCTAGTTATGATGTATGGGCAAGTTCGTGTTTCATATGCAATGAGCAGAGATGGATTGTTACCGAAGCGTCTTGCTAAAGTTCATCCGAAATTTAAAACACCATTTTTAAATACATGGACAACAGGTATTATTGCAGCACTTATTTCAGGATTAATAGATTTAAATGTTTTAGCACATCTTGTAAATATGGGAACTTTGTCAGCATTTGCACTTGTAGCTGTTGCTGTCATTGTGATGAGACGAACTCATCCTGATTTACCAAGGGCGTTTAAGGCGCCGCTCGTACCATTTTTACCAGCATTAACAGTTATCTTTTGCTTATATTTGATGCTTCAATTATCAGCGACAGCTTGGATTAGTTTTGGTGTTTGGATGGTTATCGGTATAGTAGTTTATTTCGCCTATAGTAGAAAGCGTAGTGTTTTAAATAATAGTAAAAAAGAAGAAGATGTAGCAAATTTATAAATGGAAAAATCCATTCTAATTCTGTTAGGATGGATTTTTATTTTGAAAATTTACATTTTTCTGAATGTATTATAAGATAATTGTTGGCGAACTAAAGGGGTGAAAATGTGAAAAATACATGGCGTGAGCTAAGAGAGATGGATCGTAACGTATGGATTCGATTTATCGGTGAGACTTTGAACGGAATTGCGATGATGATGTTAATGCCTTTTTTTGCACTATATTTAAAAGATAAGGTAGATTCTTTATTACAAGTTGGGATTATTATGGCGCTTTCTCCAATTGCTGCAAGCTTTGGCTCGCTTATAGGCGGAAGAATAGCTGATATATATGGAAGAAAGCCAATTATGATATTTTCAATGGCGAGTAATGCGTTATTAATGCTCGGTTTTTTATTTATCGAAGGATTTATTCCATACGCTATTTTATCTATTTTTTTAGGGTTAAGTAATTCTTTATTTCATCCAGCAGCATCAGCGATGGTTGCAGATGTGACGGCGCCAGAAAAAAGAACAGAAGCATATGGTTTATTGCGAATGGGACACAATATTGGTGCTGCAATTGGACCGATAATGGGAGCATCAGTAGTTGTTTTATCAAAGAACCTCGTGTTTATTATTGCTTCATCCGCTATGTTGTTTTATGCGCTACTAGTGTTAGTACTTATTAAAGAAACAATGCCAAAAATTACGGATATGACGGAAAAAAATAAAGAGAAGGAATCCGGAGCAGTTTGGAAAATTTTAATGAGAGATAAGGCGTTAATGATTTATTTGTTAGCGGGGATTATTATTTCTATGGGGTTTTCTCAAACAGAAGGCATGTTACCGCTTCACTTTGATAACGAAATGAAGGATATTTTTGGAGTCAACAATCCATACCCATATTTAATGGCATTAAATGGTCTATTAGTTGTTTTATTTCAATTTCAAATTTCAAAATGGGCGACAGATAAACCTGTTGGAAAGACGATGCTATACGGTGCGTGTTTGTTCGGAATTGGTTTGTTTTTTATAGGATGGTTACCGAAGTGGTTTGGAGAATATGATACAAATGCTACAATTATTTTAATGACGTTAATGTTTGTTTATGCCATATATACGTTAGGCGAGATGATTATGTCGCCTGTACAGATGACGTTTGTAGCGAATTTGGCCCCTGAGCATTTGAGAGGAACCTATATGGGGGCGGCGAGTTTGCAGTGGATTACAGGAAGTGCATTCGGTCCACTTCTTGGTGGTTTTCTATTGGATCGTTTGCTTGGTCACTACTTATTTACAATTTTAAGTGTAGGGTGTGTAGTTGCAGGCTTTGTATATGTTTCTTTAGATCGTCTTGTTGAGCAGAGGCAAAAAGATACGCCTACAAAACAGTCTTCTTAATAAAATGAAACTTTAATCAATGTTTTTTCACCCTCCACAAATGGTAGGGTAATATAGATGACATACACACAAAGTGGATTTCTACATATTTTAGGTACATAACTAGATTAGATAGCAATTTTGCTTTAAAGTTTAATTTTGTTTAGGTGTGTAGAAATTAAAGAGAAAAAGTGTAGAAAACCAATAAGTGGTGTCTTTTAATTATTTGTGGAAGTTACATTTTATTTCAAATAGGAACTACCTATTTTTATAAAAAGTGCTAAAATAGAAAAATGAAAACAATTGGTTAGGGTGATTTCAGTGACAAAAATTAAATTAGGTTTATTATACGGTGGAAAATCAGCTGAGCATCAAGTTTCGTTACAAACGGCTCTTGCTGCTATTAAAGCATTAAATCAAGATAAATTCGAGATTCATCCAATTTATATTACAGAACAAGGCCAATGGATGCGTGGAGAGCGTATTGAAGGCGAAGTAAAAAATGTTGAGGCATTACAAATGAGTGGGGAAGAGAATACAATCTCTCCTGTATCATTAAGTACAGAAATTATCCCAACTGCAACTTCTAAACAAGAAGATGCAATTGATGTTATTTTCCCATTATTACATGGACCGAATGGTGAAGATGGAACAGTACAAGGGTTATTAGAATTACTAAACATTCCATATGTAGGTAACGGTGTATTAGCATCATCTGCTGGTATGGATAAAGTTGTTATGAAAAATATCTTTGCAGAAGCTGGATTGAAACAAGCGAAATATGCATCTTTCATTCGTAGCGCATGGGAAAAAGATCGTGAAACAGCATATGAAAAAGTAGAAGAAGTATTAGGATATCCTTGCTTCGTAAAACCAGCAAATCTTGGTTCAAGTGTTGGTATTAATAAGTGTAATGATCGTGAAGAGCTTGAGAATGCATTCGAAGAGGCATTCCAATTTGACCGTAAAATTATTGTAGAAGAAAATATTGTAGGTCGTGAAGTAGAAGTTGGTGTATTAGGTAATGATGAGCCGAAATGTTCAGTTGTAGGTGAAATTGTACCGAAAAAAGATTTTTATGATTACAAATCGAAATACATCGATGGTGATACAGCGTTAATTATTCCAGCTGAAATGACAGAGGAAGAGTCTAATATAATTAAGCGAGATGCAATTATCGCATTCCAATCATTAGATGGTTCGGGCTTAACACGAGCTGATTTCTTCTTAACGAAAGATGGAGAAGTATATATTAACGAAGTAAACACAATGCCAGGATTCACGCCGTTTAGTATGTTCCCTCTATTATGGCAACATACAGGTTTACCGTATCCGGAATTAATTGAAGAGCTAATTCGCTTAGCGATTGAGCGTCACGAAGAAAAACAAAAAATTAAATATACAATCTAACAAAAAAGGAGGAAGCACTATTCGAAGGAATAGTGCTTCCTCTATGTAAGGAGTGTTTTCATGATAAATCGAACGTTAAAACAAGTAGAGCAGATGATAAATGGTACTGGATTAGCAGAGCGGTATGAGGGAATTACTATACAAGGAGTGTCTATTGATACGAGGAAAATTGAAAATGGAAATTTATATGTTCCAATTCAAGGTGAACGTTTCGATGGACATGCTTTTGTAGACAAAGCTGTTGAAAATGGGGCGATTGCTACATTATGGATGAAAGATGTAGAAAACCCACCTGAAAATCTTCCGGTTATTTTTGTAGAAGATACACTAGCAGCATTGCAAATGTTAGCGAAAAACTATCGTGATCAATTGGATGTAAAAGTTATTGGTGTAACGGGTAGTAATGGTAAAACATCTACGAAAGATATTGTAACAAGTATTCTTGCGACTAAATTTAAAGTTCAAAAAACAGAAGGTAATTTCAACAACCACATCGGTTTACCTCTTACTATTTTAAATTTAGAGGAAAATACAGAAGTAGCTGTATTAGAAATGGGCATGTCAAGCCGAGGAGAAATTGAATTTCTATCTAAGTTAGCTCGCCCTAATGCAGCTATTATCACGAACATTGGTGAGGCGCACTTAATGGATTTAGGCTCTCGTGAGGCGATTGCTGAAGCGAAGTTAGAAATTGTTACAGGTTTACAAAAGGGTGGCGTGTTCGTATATAATGGAGATGAGCCGCTATTAACGAATCGTGTTCCAGAAATGAATTTAGCAGCTGAAACAGTTACATTTGGTGATGCGAGAGCAAATGATTACTATCCAACTACTGTAACATTGCAGGCTACTGGGACACACTTTAAGATGAACAGGGATGAAACTTCGTCATTCTATTTGCCAGTACTAGGAAAGCATAATGTATATAATACGCTTGCTTCAATGGCAATTGCAAAACATTTTGGTGTAACGTGGGAAGAAATGAAACAAGGTTTAGTAACACTTCAAATGACAGGTATGCGTATGGAAATTGTAAAAACAGATAGTGGTTTAACAATTATCAATGATGCTTATAATGCTAGTCCAACAGCTATGGAAGCTGCGTTCCACCTAATGAATGGTTTAGATGGATTTGCTAAAAAAATTGTTGTGCTTGGTGATATGTTAGAACTTGGAAATCAAGAAGTGCAATTTCATTATGAAGTAGGTAAATTAATTGATCCAGCAAAAATTTCATATGTATTCACATATGGTAAATTAGGGGCTCAAATTGCTGAAGGTGCAAAAATTAATTTCCCTAAAGACCGTGTAAAAGCGTATGATAGTAAAGAAGAGTTAATAAAAGAGTTGCAAGCAGTAGTCGGTACGAAAGATGTTGTATTAGTAAAAGCATCTCGCGGCATGAAATTAGAAGAAGTAATTACGATGTTGAAATAATTGGTGTATATAAATAGGGATGATAGCCACGAAAATAGTGGAAACTTATAATAAGCGCTTACAGTAAACGATAAAAAAATAAAAGTAAAGAAAAAAGCTCTGAATATGAAATAAGGTAACAGTTGGGGTTTGCTTTTTACACCTACAAAACTTATAATTGATAAAGTGTAATAACGTTTAGAAGTATTTTCGTGAAGAATATACGCCCGGTTATATACGTAAGTATTCAGGAAAATGGCTTTTCCGCAAGTTCGGAAAACGCCTTTTTTTAAATGATAAGTATAGGATAGAAAAGGAGAAGTAACATTGACAACATTTCGAGAACTAGGATTAAGTGAGTCTTTACTACAATCTGTTGAAAGTATGGGCTTTGAAGAGGCTACGCCGATTCAAGCTGAAACAATTCCACATGCATTGCAAGGTAAGGATATTATTGGGCAAGCGCAAACAGGTACAGGGAAAACAGCAGCATTCGGATTACCACTATTAGATAAAGTGGATACAAATAAAGAAGCAGTTCAAGGTATTGTTATCGCGCCAACGCGTGAATTAGCAATTCAAGTTGGAGAAGAGCTATACAAAATTGGTAAACATAAACGTGTTCGTATTCTACCAATTTATGGTGGTCAAGATATTAACCGCCAAATTCGTGCTCTAAAAAAACACCCACACATTATTGTAGGTACGCCGGGTCGTATTTTAGATCATATCAACCGTAAAACACTTCGCTTACAAAACGTAGAGACTGTTGTTCTTGACGAAGCGGATGAAATGTTAAACATGGGCTTCATTGAAGATATTGAAGCGATTTTAACAGATGTGCCAGAAACACATCAAACATTATTATTCTCAGCGACAATGCCAGATCCAATCCGTCGTATTGCTGAGCGTTTCATGACTGAGCCTCAACACATTAAAGTAAAAGCAAAAGAAGTAACAATGCCAAACATTCAGCAGTTCTATTTAGAAGTGCAAGAAAAGAAAAAGTTTGACGTGTTAACACGCTTACTAGATATTCAATCTCCAGAGCTTGCAATCATATTCGGTCGTACAAAGCGTCGTGTTGATGAATTATCAGAAGCATTAAACTTACGTGGTTATGCAGCAGAAGGTATTCACGGTGACTTAACACAAGCGAAGCGTATGTCTGTATTACGTAAATTTAAAGAAGGTACTATTGAAGTTCTTGTTGCAACAGACGTTGCTGCACGTGGTCTTGATATTTCAGGCGTAACACACGTATACAACTTCGATATCCCACAAGATCCAGAATCATACGTTCACCGTATCGGTCGTACTGGCCGTGCCGGTAAAAAAGGTATTGCAATGTTATTTGTAACACCACGTGAATCAGGACAATTAAAAAATATCGAGCGTACAACAAAACGTAAAGTTGATCGTATGGACGCACCGACACTTGACGAGGCGTTAGAAGGTCAACAACGTTTAATCGCTGAAAAACTTCAAAGCACAATTGAAAATGATAACTTATCATACTACAAGCGTATTGCAGAAGAAATGTTAGAAGAGAATGATTCTGTAACAGTAGTAGCTGCTGCTTTAAAAATGATGACAAAAGAGCCGGATACAACTCCGATCGCTTTAACATCAGAACCACCAGTTGTTTCAAGAGGTGGCGGTGGCGGTTCTAAAAAACGCGGTGGTAACGGAAGTGGATACCGTGATGGTAACCGTAATCGTAGTCGTGATGGACGCGGCGGTGGCGATGGTCGTAACCGTGATCGCAATCGTGATGGACGTGGAAGCGGAAGTGGCGATGGTCGTAACCGTGATCGTAATCGTGATGGCGGTAGCCGTGATGCTGGTAGCCGTGATGGCAACCGTGGTCGTAAAGGTGAAGGTCGCCCTGGATCTTCAAATGGACGCGGCGAAAGAAAACATCATAGCCGTCCACAAGCTTAATAAAAAAGAGAATGCCCTTTGCTGGCATTCTCTTTTTTTATTTCTGTAATTGTGCATACTACATAGTAACTCGTATAGAAATGAGGTGCTATATGCTTGTAAGACTTGGGTATGTTGCGATGAGTGTACATTTGAAGAATGCTTCTCCATCTCAAACGATGACGTATGCACAGTTTCAGCGGATTGATGATCGAGAGGCTGCGATTCGTAAACTTGAAAGAATCGCTAATTCGAATTTGGAAAATTGCTTACGGTTATTAAAACATAATAAAGGGCATGATATATCTTTCTTTCGACTTAGTTCCAAGCTTATTCCTTTAGCGAATCATGAGGAGTTGTTAGATTGGAACTATATTCGTCCGTTAAAAGAAAATCTGAAAGAATTAGGTGAATATGCAATTCGTATGAATATGCGAATTGACTTCCATCCAGATCACTTTGTTGTACTAAATTCACCTGAGGAGAGTATTCTCAAACAATCTGTAAAGACATTGCAGATGCACAAAAAATTGTTAAAGGGTATGGGAATTGAACATAAGCAACGATGTGTATTACATGTGGGAGGAGGTTATAAAGATAAGGAGCTTGCATTAGAACGCTTTATAGAAAATTGGTCAACTGTTCCAAGAGGTATTCAAGAGATGATTATATTAGAAAATGATGACACGACCTTTTCTTTAGAAGAAACATTGTATTTAGGTGAGAAATTAGACATTCCAGTCGTGTTTGATTTGCACCATCATATGATGAATAATGACCAGGAAGATTGGCATGAAGATTGGGCGCGTGTTGTACATACGTGGGAATCGTCTTTGTTACCGGTTAAAATGCACATCTCCAGTCCTAGAGATGGAAAAAACCCGAGAGCACATGCAGATTTTATTGATGTAGATACTTTCTTATCTTTTTTGAAAAAGATAAAGGGGAGTGTTCCGCGAATTGATTGTATGATTGAGGCGAAGAAAAAGGACGAGTCTTTATTTCAACTAATGAGAGAGTTAAGTAAACAAACAGATGTGGAAATTATCGATGGTGCGAGCTTCTATATTAAATAAGCTCTGCGCCATCGTTTTTTTTTGTTAAAAAAGGGGTGCACATGCCGCCGATGATCAGTCCTGTTAAATGGCTTATAGGATTGGCAGAGGGATTAAAGAAAGTAAATAGTAGTAATATAAGTATCATTATTGAAAAAATAGCGATGTCTCTTGGTTTTGAAGAACGATATCGACTATACAATAAAAATAATTGGGCGCCTAGTAATCCGAAAATACCACCAGATGCTCCGGCGTGAATATATTCAAGAGGCATAATAATATAAGAAGAAATATTCCCGAGAATGCCAGAAAGGAAAAAAATAATGATGAAAGAAAAGTGTCCTAGTTGTTTTTCGATGGAAGAACCAAATACGAATAAACAAATACTATTAGAAAGGAAATGTTGTAAGTCTACGTGTACAAGTAAGGAAGTTATGACACGCCACCATTCTCCTTTAGCGATATATTCATTGTAGGCTGCCAGGTGAAAGAGGGAAAAGTCGCTCAATATAATCATGACTAATTGTATAAGAAGTAAAGAAATGATAATCGGTTGTAAGGAAATGCGAGTGGATGGTATTAGCATGTTTTTAGTATCACTCCTTTTGCATCAGAAAGATTCTCTGTTATTCTTACAATATGAATGAAGAAAGCTAAATAGAAGAAGGGGATTTTGAAATGATTGTAGGGATTGGAATCGATATTATTGAGTTAAATCGAATTGAAAAAATGCTAGATGGAAAGCTTAAATTTATGGAACGTATTTTAACTGAAAGAGAACGTGGTGTTGCTGAGGGGCTGAAAGGAAGTCGTCTTACAGAATTTGTAGCTGGAAGATTTGCAGCAAAAGAGGCGTATTCTAAAGCGGTAGGGACCGGTATCGGGAAAGAAGTGAGTTTTTTAGATATTGAAGTAAGGAATGATGATAGAGGTAAGCCGATTATCATTACAAATACAGAGCATATTGTTCATTTATCAATTAGTCATAGTAAAGAATTTGCCGTTGCTCAAGTTGTTTTGGAAAGCTCGTCACGCTAGTCTGCATATTTTATATCTTTGTCTCATATATTTGAGGTAGCGATAAGGAAGGCATATCTTCCATTCATTTATAGGGGCAAAGGGGCTGAAGTGATGAAAAGGAGTCTGTTTTTAGTTCTTGTCGGTTTATTGACCGTTTTTGTGTTGGCGGGTTGTATGGAAAAGAAACAGGAAGATGTTGTGAGAGATTTAGAAACGAAAGTTAAAAGTATGAAGAGTTATCAAGCTGAAGCGAAATTATCTATTAAAACAGGAAATGAACCTCAAGAGTACAATGTAGAAATTTGGCATAAAGAACCTTCGTATTATCGTGTGAATTTGCAGAATGCGAAAAAGGATCAGAGTCAAATTATTTTAAGGAATGATGAAGGTGTATTTGTATTAACACCGGCACTTAATAAGAGTTTCCGTTTTCAAAGTGATTGGCCGCAAAATAGTAGCCAGGCTTATTTATATGAATCACTTGTAAGAGATATTTTGCAAGATAAGAAAAATCTCTCTTTCGAGAAAACAGATAAGTATTATGTGTTTAAAACAAAAACAAATTATCAACATCAAAATATGTTGCCGAAACAAGAAATTAAGCTGAATAAAAGTGATTTAACACCAGTTTCTGTGAAACTGATGGATAATGATCAAAATGTCCTTGTAAAAGTAGATTTCACTAAAGTAAAGTTTGATGCAAAGTTTGATAAAGGTGCATTTGATACGAAACAAAATATGTCTAGAGCACAAGTGGATGTTCAGACGGCAGCGAAAGAAGACAAACCGTTTGCTATTTTGTATCCACGTGATACACCGCAAGGTATGACTTTGAAAGAGGAAGAAGAGTTGAAGACAGACAGTGGCAAGCGTGCAATACTCACATACACTGGAAGTAAGAAATCCTTTACTTTAATACAAGAAAAGTCAAAAGTTGCAGAGGCCTCATCGGCGGTAAGTGTAAGTGGAGAGCCGGTTGATCTTGGTTTCACGATTGGTGCATTGACGAAAGACTCTGTAACGTGGTCACATAACGGAGTAGAATATATGCTCGTGTCTAAAGGTTTAGAGACGAATGAGTTGTTGATGGTTGCTCGTTCGGTTACAGCGAAGCAGGTGAAGTAAACTTCTTAGACGTGGTGATATATGTGCACCACGTCTTTTCTTAGTTTGAAGGTGGATTTCATAAAAGAAGCATATAAAAGAATAAGCTTCGCATATCGTGTATAAGGAAGTGTATTTATGGAAGAAGCACCGTTTTACCGTGACACGTGGGTGGAAGTGGATTTAGATGCGATCTATAACAATGTTACACATATTAAAGAGTACATTCCAAGTGATGTAGAGATTTTTGCTGTAGTTAAAGCGAATGCATATGGGCACGATTATGTACCGGTGGCTAAAACTGCATTAGAAGCAGGAGCAACAAGATTAGCAGTTGCTTTTTTAGATGAAGCTTTAGTGCTTCGGAGGGCTGGTATTACTGCACCGATTTTAGTATTAGGTCCTTCCCCGCCCCGTGATGTAAATGTAGCTGCTGAAAATGATGTAGCATTAACTGTTTTTCAAAAAGAATGGGTGGAAGAAGCGATAAAGCTCTGGGATGGTTCATCAATAATGAAATTCCATATTAATTTTGATAGTGGTATGGGGAGAATCGGAATACGTGAACGAAAAGAATTAAAAGGGTTCTTAAAGAGTTTAGAAGGTGCGCCATTTTTAGAGTTAGAAGGAGTATATACGCATTTTGCAACAGCGGATGAGGTTGAGACTTCTTACTTTGATAAGCAATATAATACATTTTTGCAGCAGTTACGTTGGTTGAAAGAATTTGGAGTGAATCCTAAATTTGTCCATACAGCCAATAGTGCTGCAACGTTAAGATTTCAAGGGATTACATTTAATGCAGTGCGAATTGGTATTGCGATGTATGGACTATCCCCATCTGTAGAAATACGTCCTTTTTTACCGTTTAAATTGGAACCGGCGTTGTCACTTCATACGAAAGTTGCTCATATTAAGCAAGTGATTAAAGGGGATGGGATTAGTTATAATGTCACATACCGAACGAGAACCGAAGAATGGATTGCGACAGTTGCGATTGGGTATGCAGATGGCTGGCTTAGAAGATTGCAAGGGTTTAAGGTACTTGTAAACGGTGAAAGAGTACCGATTGTAGGGCGAGTGACAATGGATCAATTCATGATACATCTTCCTTGTGAAGTGCCACTTGGTACGAAAGTTACACTCATTGGGAGACAAGGTGATGAGTATATTAGTGCTACCGAGGTTGCTGAATATTCCGGGACTATTAATTATGAAATTATTGCAACGATAAGCTTCCGTGTACCGAGAATATTTATACGACACGGTAAAGTTGTAGAAGTAATCAATTATTTGAACGATATATAGAAGAAGGTAATATTACTCAGTATCTCGTCATTTGGAGGAGTTTCACTAATAAAGAATAGGCTCTTTTTCGCTGGGGAGCTTCTTTTTATACTTGTTATTAATATAAGTTGCAATGAAATATTACTGAAGGATTGCTTTATTTCTTGTTTGAAAGAGATAAAAAGTAAAAGAAGATGAATGTTTTATTTATGAATTGGAAAACATAAGCAAGGAATAAGGAAGTCTTTGCAACAGGCTCCATACAATGGTATTATTACAATAGGTGTCATATATATATTTGGGTGTGTAGTTGACGGTGGAGGTGTATTTTTGTGTCCGAATCAAGTGTAACTACTGAAATCGTGGTTCGGTTGCCAAAGCAAATGGTAACGGAATTGGACGGAATTGGAAAACAAGAGAATAAGAATCGCCATGAACTAATTTGCCAGGCAACACAACTGTTATTGCGTCAACATAAGACGAAGAAACGCTACCAACATGAATCAATGCGACGTGGGTACATTGAAATGGGAAAAATTAATCTTGGTATTGCATCTGAAGCTTTCTTAGCAGAGTATGAAGCAGCTCATACAGTAGAACGCTTAGTTAGCGGGGGGTAATATTTTGATTGTAAAACGCGGCGACGTGTATTTTGCAGACCTTTCCCCAGTTGTTGGTTCTGAGCAAGGAGGCGTTCGTCCGGTTCTTGTCATTCAAAATGACATCGGAAATCGTTTTAGTCCGACTGTGATTGTAGCGGCTATTACTGCACAGATTCAAAAAGCGAAATTACCCACTCATGTGGAAATTGATGCGAAAAAGTACGGTTTTGAGAGGGATTCTGTTATTTTACTTGAGCAGATTCGAACAATCGATAAGCAACGCTTAACGGACAAAATCACTCATTTGGATGAAGTGATGATGAGTCGTGTAGATGAAGCGTTACAAATTAGTTTAGGACTAATAGATTTTTAAATCGGCAGTTTAAGTTGCTCTCTTTACAGGGCAACTTTTTTTTATTATAGAGGAGGTTACGGTTGGATATGGAAATGGTAGATAATCGACAAGGGTTAATGAAAATGTTAGTGAAAGAATTAGGCTTTACAGAAAAGCAAGTTCGTCATGTTATTCAATTAACAGAAGAAGGTAACACAGTTCCATTTATCGCTCGTTACCGAAAAGAATGGACAGGGTCTCTTGATGAGGTGCAAATTCGTGCAATCTTAGAAAGATGGCAATATATGATGCAACTAGAAGATAGGAAAGAAGAGGTTCTTCGTCTTATTGGTGAAAAGGGTAAACTAACCGAAGAGTTGCGTCGTCATATTGTTGCTGCAACAAAACTTCAAGAAGTAGAAGACTTATATCGTCCATATAAAGAAAAAAGAAGAACGAAAGCTACAATTGCTAAAGAAAAGGGATTAGAACCGTTAGCTGAGTGGCTATTATTATATAAAAAAGAAAATCCAGCAGAGAAGGCTATGGAATTTGTTAATGCAGAAAAGGAAGTGGCGTCTGCAGAAGATGCGTTGCAAGGTGCGCAAGATATTATTGCGGAACTTGTTTCGGATAATGCGGCATATCGTAGTTGGATTCGCAATACTACTTTCCGAAAAGGGATTATGTCTTCATCTGTAAAAGATAAAGAAAAAGATGAAAAGAATATATATGAAATGTATTATGGCTATGAAGAACCGTTGCAAAAAGTAGTGCCGCATCGTGTACTAGCTATGAATCGTGGTGAAAAGGAAGACGTATTAAGAGTTTCTGTTATCACGCCAATTGAAGAAATTCTTCAGTTTTTACATAAAAAAATGATTCTTGATGAAGCTTCTAAAAGTGCGCATTATGTACAATTAGCGATGGAAGATGGATATAAGCGATTAATTCAACCTTCAATAGAAAGAGAAATTCGTAAAGAATTAATGGAAACGGCCGAAGAACAAGCGATTCATATTTTCTCTGAGAATTTACGTAATTTATTATTACAACCTCCGATGAAAGGGAAAGTTGTGTTAGCGGTAGATCCGGCATATAGAACCGGTTGTAAATTAGCTGTAGTAGATGATACAGGAAAAGTTCTTCACATAGATGTTATTTATCCGCATCCGCCTGCTCGTAAATATGAGGATGCAAAAACGAAAATCATTTCAATTATAGATAAATATGAAGTTGAAATGATAGCGATTGGAAATGGTACAGCTTCGAGGGAAACGGAAGAATTTATAGTAGATGTATTACAAAATGTAGAGCGAGATGTATTTTACATTATTGTAAATGAAGCGGGTGCTAGTGTGTACTCAGCATCTGATGTAGCTCGCGAGGAGTTTCCAAATTTACAGGTTGAAGAAAGAAGTGCTGTTTCAATTGGGAGACGTCTTCAAGATCCACTTGCAGAACTTGTGAAAATTGACCCTAAATCTGTTGGGGTGGGACAATATCAACATGATGTATCTCAAAAGAGATTAAATGAATCATTAACATTTGTAGTAGAGACAGCAGTTAACCGAGTTGGTGTTAATGTAAATACAGCTTCAGTTGCATTGTTGCAATATGTTTCGGGATTATCAAAAACAGTTGCGAAAAACATTGTAGCTAAGCGTGAGGAAGATGGGAAATTCACGAAGCGTACTGAATTAAAGAAAATCCCACGTTTAGGTGCAAAAACATATGAACAATGTATCGGGTTTTTACGTATATTAGAAGGAGCGAATGCGTTAGATCGCACAGGGATTCATCCAGAACAATATAAAAATGTTGAATTGCTATTGAAGAGCTTAGGGTTATCAAAGAATGATGTGGGGAAACCAAACTTGCAAAAGAGTTTCGAAGGAGTAGATATTTCTAAATTATCTCAAGAGACGGAGATTGGTGAGCCGACATTAGTTGATATTATGGATGCTTTAATTAGCCCGGAGCGAGATATGAGGGATGAGTTGCCAAAGCCACTTTTGAAAAAGGGGATTTTAAAATTAGAAGATTTAAAGCGTGGTATGGAATTAGAGGGAACGATCCGCAATGTTGTTGATTTCGGTGCCTTTGTTGATATTGGTGTGAAGCAAGATGGTTTAGTACATATTTCTAAACTAAGCAAACAATTTGTAAAGCATCCATTAGATATTGTATCCGTGGGACAAATTGTAAAGGTATGGGTAGATGATATTGATACGAAAAAAGGTCGTGTTGCATTATCAATGTTACCGATTGAATAGTAAGAAAAGAGAGCAGATGAAACTGCTCTCTTTTTATGAACTGGAAAGTTTAATTGATTATGAGCTTTGATGTATTTTACTATAATAAAACCAGCATTCATTTAGTAACTTGATTTGATACCGGTTTTTCTCGAAATATGCACGTTGCATTTGTTTCTTTAGCCACGTGGGCATAGGAATCCCTCCTTGTTTAATCCTGCTCTCAAAAAAAGTAGCTCCTTTTAGTTAAAGTAACTTTGATGAGAGGTTGGTGAGTGGATTTCTAGCAATGCTGCATTTTTAGAAATCACGCTTCTTGAATGAGGATGGGTATATGTACTATTTACTATATGTATAAGAAGGGAGAAAAGTGTGGAAATATTTTTTAGTTTAGGAGGAATGAGAATGGATGAGCAAGAAATTCAGCGGTTAGTGGAAGAGGTATCGTTACAATGCTTTGGAATGCTGTTTTTACATAAAGCGATGTTTAATAGTAGGTTACGTACAACTGGTGGGCGCTATCTATTGAAGAATCATAATATTGAATTGAATTATCGATATTACGAAGTATATGGAAAAGAAGAGTTAGTCGGGATTGTTAAACATGAACTTTGTCATTATCACTTACATATCACAGGAAAAGGGTATAAGCATCGAGATAGAGATTTTCGGGAGTTATTAAAGAAAGTAGGTGCACCACGTTTTTGTAAACGAATGATTAGTGAGGAGGAAACGAGAGTTTCTATGTATGAATGTATGGGGTGTTCTTTTCAATATGTAAGAAGACGTCAAATAAATACACAAAGATATGTATGTGGAAAGTGTAAAGGACAACTAAAACTGGTAGTGAAAACATCTTGACAGTGAAAACGCAATCCAGTATATTATAAACATGTCACGTTTGCGCAAGATGTTCTGAAAAAACTTCTTGACTTACGATGAGAATTTTTATAAGATACAAATTGTCTTCATTATTCCGCAGTAGCTCAGTGGTAGAGCTATCGGCTGTTAACCGATCGGTCGTAGGTTCGAGTCCTACCTGCGGAGCCATACAGAGAAGTACCCAAGTGGCTCAAGGGGCTCCCCTGCTAAGGGAGTAGATCGCTAACGCGGTGCGAGGGTTCGAATCCCTTCTTCTCTGCCATACATATTGGCCCGTTGGTCAAGTGGTTAAGACACCGCCCTTTCACGGCGGTAACACGGGTTCGAATCCCGTACGGGTCACCACTTCGGAGGATTAGCTCAGCTGGGAGAGCACCTGCCTTACAAGCAGGGGGTCGGCGGTTCGATCCCGTCATCCTCCACCATATAAATTATATAAATAATATTATCGCGGGGTGGAGCAGTACGGTAGCTCGTCGGGCTCATAACCCGAAGGTCGCAGGTTCAAATCCTGTCCCCGCAACCAAATGGTCCCGTGGTGTAGTGGTTAACATGCCTGCCTGTCACGCAGGAGATCGCCGGTTCGACCCCGGTCGGGACCGCCATTTTAACTTCTGCTATATAGCAGTTGTTTTTTATTGGACATTATGGTAAAATAACATTTGTCTTTGAAAAGAAGATAACTATTTCGATGGGCTATAGCCAAGCGGTAAGGCAACGGACTTTGACTCCGTCATGCGCTGGTTCGAATCCAGCTAGCCCAGCCATTTACGAGCCATTAGCTCAGTTGGTAGAGCATCTGACTTTTAATCAGAGGGTCGAAGGTTCGAATCCTTCATGGCTCACTTTTGTTTTTTCCGCGCGGTCGTGGCGGAACGGCAGACGCGCTAGGTTGAGGGCCTAGTGGGGGAAACCCCGTGGAGGTTCAAGTCCTCTCGGCCGCAT
>NZ_JBBOPN010000001.1:252500-277500 GCF_038003645.1 Bacillus sp. FSL E2-0195
CTTGAATGTATCCTGAGTACGGCGGAACACGTGAAATTCCGTCGGAATCTGGGAGGACCATCTCCCAAGGCTAAATACTCCCTAGTGATCGATAGTGAACCAGTACCGTGAGGGAAAGGTGAAAAGCACCCCGGAAGGGGAGTGAAAGAGATCCTGAAACCGTGTGCCTACAAATAGTCAGAGCCCGTTAATGGGTGATGGCGTGCCTTTTGTAGAATGAACCGGCGAGTTACGATCCCGTGCGAGGTTAAGCTGAAGAGGCGGAGCCGCAGCGAAAGCGAGTCTGAATAGGGCGTTTAGTACGTGGTCGTAGACCCGAAACCAGGTGATCTACCCATGTCCAGGGTGAAGTTCAGGTAACACTGAATGGAGGCCCGAACCCACGCACGTTGAAAAGTGCGGGGATGAGGTGTGGGTAGCGGAGAAATTCCAATCGAACCTGGAGATAGCTGGTTCTCCCCGAAATAGCTTTAGGGCTAGCCTTAAGTGTAAGAGTCTTGGAGGTAGAGCACTGATTGAACTAGGGGTCCTCATCGGATTACCGAATTCAGTCAAACTCCGAATGCCAATGACTTATCCTTAGGAGTCAGACTGCGAGTGATAAGATCCGTAGTCAAGAGGGAAACAGCCCAGATCGCCAGCTAAGGTCCCAAAGTGTGTATTAAGTGGAAAAGGATGTGGAGTTGCTTAGACAACTAGGATGTTGGCTCAGAAGCAGCCACCATTTAAAGAGTGCGTAATAGCTCACTAGTCGAGTGACTCTGCGCCGAAAATGTACCGGGGCTAAATACACCACCGAAGCTGCGAATTGATACCAATGGTATCAGTGGTAGGGGAGCGTTCTAAGTGCAGTGAAGTCAGACCGGAAGGACTGGTGGAGCGCTTAGAAGTGAGAATGCCGGTATGAGTAGCGAAAGACGGGTGAGAATCCCGTCCACCGAATGCCTAAGGTTTCCTGAGGAAGGCTCGTCCGCTCAGGGTTAGTCAGGACCTAAGCCGAGGCCGACAGGCGTAGGCGATGGACAACAGGTTGATATTCCTGTACCACCTCTTTATCGTTTGAGCAATGGAGGGACGCAGAAGGATAGAAGAAGCGTGCGATTGGTTGTGCACGTCCAAGCAGTTAGGCTGATAAGTAGGCAAATCCGCTTATCGTGAAGGCTGAGCTGTGATGGGGAAGCTCCTTATGGAGCGAAGTCTTTGATTCCCCGCTGCCAAGAAAAGCTTCTAGCGAGATAAAAGGTGCCTGTACCGCAAACCGACACAGGTAGGCGAGGAGAGAATCCTAAGGTGTGCGAGAGAACTCTGGTTAAGGAACTCGGCAAAATGACCCCGTAACTTCGGGAGAAGGGGTGCTTTCTTAACGGAAAGCCGCAGTGAATAGGCCCAAGCGACTGTTTAGCAAAAACACAGGTCTCTGCGAAGCCGTAAGGCGAAGTATAGGGGCTGACACCTGCCCGGTGCTGGAAGGTTAAGGAGAGGGGTTAGCGTAAGCGAAGCTCTGAACTGAAGCCCCAGTAAACGGCGGCCGTAACTATAACGGTCCTAAGGTAGCGAAATTCCTTGTCGGGTAAGTTCCGACCCGCACGAAAGGTGTAACGATTTGGGCACTGTCTCAACCAGAGACTCGGTGAAATTATAGTACCTGTGAAGATGCAGGTTACCCGCGACAGGACGGAAAGACCCCGTGGAGCTTTACTGTAGCCTGATATTGAATTTTGGTACAGTTTGTACAGGATAGGCGGGAGCCATTGAAACCGGAGCGCTAGCTTCGGTGGAGGCGCTGGTGGGATACCGCCCTGACTGTATTGAAATTCTAACCTACGGGTCTTATCGACCCGGGAGACAGTGTCAGGTGGGCAGTTTGACTGGGGCGGTCGCCTCCTAAAGTGTAACGGAGGCGCCCAAAGGTTCCCTCAGAATGGTTGGAAATCATTCGTAGAGTGCAAAGGCATAAGGGAGCTTGACTGCGAGACCTACAAGTCGAGCAGGGACGAAAGTCGGGCTTAGTGATCCGGTGGTTCCGCATGGAAGGGCCATCGCTCAACGGATAAAAGCTACCCCGGGGATAACAGGCTTATCTCCCCCAAGAGTCCACATCGACGGGGAGGTTTGGCACCTCGATGTCGGCTCATCGCATCCTGGGGCTGTAGTCGGTCCCAAGGGTTGGGCTGTTCGCCCATTAAAGCGGTACGCGAGCTGGGTTCAGAACGTCGTGAGACAGTTCGGTCCCTATCCGTCGTGGGCGCAGGAAATTTGAGAGGAGCTGTCCTTAGTACGAGAGGACCGGGATGGACGCACCGCTGGTGTACCAGTTGTTCTGCCAAGGGCATAGCTGGGTAGCTATGTGCGGAAGGGATAAGTGCTGAAAGCATCTAAGCATGAAGCCCCCCTCAAGATGAGATTTCCCATAGCGTAAGCTAGTAAGATCCCTGAAAGATGATCAGGTTGATAGGTTCGAGGTGGAAGCATGGTGACATGTGGAGCTGACGAATACTAATAGATCGAGGACTTAACCATATAATATGAAGCTAATGTTATCTAGTTTTGAGAGAATATAAAAAACTTATTGACTTTAAATGTCGAATGAGTTATGATGATTCTTGTCTTAAATGAATATAGTCTGGTAATGATGGCAGAGAGGTCACACCCGTTCCCATACCGAACACGGAAGTTAAGCTCTCTAGCGCCGATGGTAGTTGGGACCTTGTCCCTGTGAGAGTAGGACGTTGCCAGGCTATTTATATCATCGCGGGGTGGAGCAGTACGGTAGCTCGTCGGGCTCATAACCCGAAGGTCGCAGGTTCAAATCCTGTCCCCGCAACCAAATGGTCCCGTGGTGTAGTGGTTAACATGCCTGCCTGTCACGCAGGAGATCGCCGGTTCGACCCCGGTCGGGACCGCCATTTTATATAAAGAAAAGAACGAAACAAGTTGTTTCGTATTTTTTTATTTGTTTTAACAAAAAACTAATAAAGACAGTCAAACTATCCTTAGGAAAACTCCTAAGGACTTTTTTATATATTTAAAACCTGTATAATAAAGAGCAGAGAACATTGTGAGTAAAGTAGGTGAAGTCTGTGAGTAAATATGAAATAACAACAAAATCTTCCGAAGAAACCCAGCGATTATCAGAAAAATTAGGGAGACTTGTAAAGGAAAAAGATGTAATTATTTTAGAAGGTGATCTTGGAGCTGGCAAGACGACTTTTACAAAAGGACTAGCAAAAGGTCTTGGAGTGAAAAGAGTCGTAAATAGTCCTACCTTCAATATTATTAAAGAATATAAAGGAAGATTACCGCTATATCATATGGATGTGTATCGTTTAGCGGAAAGTGAAGAAGATTTAGGATTTGATGAGTATTTCTATGGTGAAGGGATTACAGTAGTAGAATGGGCTCATTTAATAGAAGCATATTTACCGAATGAGAAGTTGCAAATTAGTTTATTCCATGCTGGAGATGATACAAGAAAAATTGTACTCGAGCCAATTGGAGATCGCTATATTAGATTATGTGAGGAGCTATTACAAGATGAAAGTACTAGCAATTGATACTTCAAATTACGTAATGGGTGTATCCCTTATTGAGGAAGGGAACGTGATTGGGGAAATCATTACAAATTTAACAAAAAACCATTCTGTACGTCTTATGCCAGCTGTAGAGAAACTGTTAAAAGAATGCGGTGTAAAACCGAAAGAATTGACTAAAATTGTTGTAGCAGCTGGACCGGGATCATATACAGGTGTTCGTATAGGTGTGACAGCGGCAAAAACATTAGCTTGGTCACTTCAAATACCAATTGTAGGTGTATCAAGTTTGGAAGTGGTGGCTGCAAATGGTACTAATTTTAATGGACTAATTTGTCCTTTATTTGATGGCCGACGTGGTCAAATTTACACGGGGTTATATACATATGAAGGAGAGCGTATAACTTCAATAGAAGAAGACCGAATTATTCTTATTGTTGACTGGTTGCAAATGTTAAAAGATAAAGAACAGCCTGTTTTATTTATTGGTAACGATGTTAAATTGCATAAAGAAACAATTGTAGAATATTTAGGTGATCAAGCTGTATTTGCTCCGTTCACTAAGAATAACCCAAGACCAAGTGAATTAGCATTTTTAGGATTACAAAAAGAAGAACAAGACGTGCATACGTTTGTTCCTAGCTATCTTCGTTTAGCTGAAGCTGAAACAAAATGGTTAGAAAGTCAAAAACAATAGGGGCCTACAGAAGATGGATATGATATTTAGAAAGATGGTACTCGATGATATTGCTCAAATTGTAGCTATTGAAGAAGCATCTTTTTCAACCCCTTGGACTGCAGATGCCTTTCACCGTGAATTAGAGGTGAATGAACATGCACATTATGTCGTGCTAGAAAAAGATGGTCTCGTAATTGGATATTGTGGATTGTGGATAATTATTGATGAATCACATGTAACAAATATAGCTATCCTGCCGGAATACAGAGGTCAAAAGCTAGGGGATGCCTTATTAAAAGAAGTCATTTCCGAAGCGAAAGGTTTAGGAGTAAAAACAATGACACTTGAAGTACGCATGTCAAATGAAGTAGCAAAGCAGTTATACAGAAAATACGGATTTCAAAATGGTGGGATTCGTAAACGATACTATGCAGACAATCAGGAAGATGGTCTTGTAATGTGGGTGAATATATAATGAAAAAAAATACTATTATACTTGGTATTGAAACAAGCTGTGATGAAACAGCTGTAGCAGTTGTTAAAAATGGAACGGAAATCATTGCGAATGTCGTTGCATCGCAAATTGAAAGTCATAAGCGTTTTGGCGGAGTTGTACCAGAGATTGCATCCCGTCATCATGTAGAAGAAATCACAGTTGTGTTAGAAGAAGCTTTAAAAGAAGCGAATATCACTTTTGAGGATATTGATGCAATTGCTGTAACAGAAGGACCAGGTTTAGTCGGAGCACTTTTAATAGGTGTAAATGCAGCGAAAGCTGTGGCTTTTGCTCATGATATCCCTCTAGTTGGTGTTCATCATATTGCTGGTCATATTTATGCGAATCGTTTAGTAAAAGAAGTACAATTCCCGTTACTATCGCTTGTTGTATCCGGTGGACATACGGAGCTTGTTTATATGAAAGAACATGGTTCATTTGAAGTGATTGGTGAAACGCGAGATGATGCGGCAGGAGAAGCTTACGATAAAGTAGCTCGTACATTATCAATGCCTTATCCAGGTGGTCCTCATATTGATCGCCTTGCGCATGAAGGAAAACCAACAATTGATTTGCCTCGTGCGTGGCTAGAACCTGATTCGTATGATTTCAGCTTTAGTGGATTGAAATCAGCAGTTATCAACACTGTGCATAACGCAAAACAGCGCGGTATAGAAATTGCACCAGAAGATTTAGCAGCAAGTTTCCAAGAAAGTGTAATAGATGTACTTGTAACGAAAGCGTCTCGTGCAGCAGATGCTTATAATGTAAAACAAGTGCTTCTTGCTGGTGGAGTAGCTGCTAATAAAGGGCTTCGTGCACGTTTAGCAGCAGAATTTGCACAAAAAGAAAATATAGAGCTAATTATTCCTCCTCTATCTTTATGCACAGATAATGCAGCGATGATTGCGGCTGCAGGTACAATTGCATACGAACAAGGAAAACGCGCTACATTAGCTTTAAATGCAAATCCAGGATTAGATATTGAAGCATAGTTATACACAAAATTAACCACAGCTTGTGGATAAAACCCGAATTATCTGTTGATAATTTGGGTTTTTTTGTGTACATAAAATGTGTATAACTTTTTATCTAGTTGTGGATAATGTGGAAAAGTTATTTGAAAGTTTATATTATAAAGGTGGATATGTGTATAACCTTGTGGATAACATAGAGGAAGTCTGACCTTTGAAGAAATTCTTTTTTGGGAAATAAAAAACAAAGAGATGTCCAAAAAACATTTTGAAACATCCTCCTCTTATTATATAAGGTGCTACTATTGTCAATCCTTGTCGAATGGTTTGTATAATTTCATTTATTATGGTATTGATTCCAAAACAGAAAATAAAAAGGAGGTCATCTCGTCAAAAAGCCCGACTTATGAGACATCCTCCTCTTTTAAATTCTCTTATATATGCAGTTCTTCCCATTCTGCCATACAAGCTTCAAGCTGTTCTTGCAGTGTTTGTTTTTTAGTTGTAATTTCACTAGCCTTTTCATAATCTGCATATATTTCTGGTAAGCAAAGTTGGTCTTCTAACGTAGCAATTTCTTCTTCTAAGCCTACGATATTTTGTTCCAGTTCTTCAATTTTTCGAGTACGTTGACGCTCTAACTGTTTACGTTCTTTTTCTTCGAGATAATTTAATTTTTCTTGTGCCACCACTTTTTGAACAGGTACTTCATCTTCTTGCTCTAGTTCCGCACGTTCAATCATTTCATTTTTCTTTTCAACGTAATAATCGTAATCACCTAAATATTCTTGTGCACCTTCTGTTGATAACTCAACAACGGTTGTCGTTACGCGATTAATAAAGTAGCGGTCATGAGAGACGAATAGAAGAGTACCTGGGTAATCAATTAAAGCATTCTCCAAAATCTCTTTACTATTTAAATCAAGATGGTTTGTTGGCTCATCGAGAATTAATAAATTGGATTTTTGCATCATAAGTTTTGCAAGAGCTAGTCGAGCCTTTTGTCCACCACTAAGAGAAGATACTGGTTTGAGTACATCATCCCCTGTGAATAAAAAGTTGCCTAGTATAGTGCGAATTTCTTTTTCGGGCTGCAATGGATATTCATCCCATAATTCATTTAAAACTCGCTTCGAAGATGTTAAGTTGGCTTGTTCTTGATCATAATAACCAACAGATACGTTTGACCCGAAAGCAACGTTTCCATGTAATAGCTGTAACTTATTCACAATGGATTTTAATAATGTAGATTTTCCAATTCCGTTTGGCCCAACTAAGGCAACACTGTCACCGCGAGTTAAGCGCATATTTACATGTTCAATAATCGGTTCCTGATAATAGCCAATAGTTGCATCTTTCACTTGTAAAACATCATTTCCACTTTGTTTTTCAATATCGAAGTGGAAGGAAGCTGATTTAGAATCGCCTAATGGTCTAGTTAATACTTCCATTCTGTCTAATTGTTTACGGCGACTTTGAGCGCGTTTTGTCGTAGATGCACGAGCTATATTTTTTTGTACAAAGTCTTCCAGTTTAGAAATTTCATCTTGTTGTTTTTCATAACGCTTCATTTCTTGCTCGTATAGAGCTGATTTTGAGTCTAAATATTTACTGTAGTTACCAACAAATCGTCGGCTTTCCTTATTAGAAATTTCGTATACTTGTGTAACGAGTTTATCTAAGAAATAACGGTCATGGGAAACGATTAAAATCGCGCCAGGATAGCCTTGTAAATATTGTTCAAGCCATGTTAGTGTCTCGATGTCCAAATGGTTTGTAGGTTCGTCTAAAATAAGTAAGTCTGGTCTAGTTAATAATAATTTCCCAAGAGCTAATCGAGTCTTTTGTCCACCACTTAATGTGGAAATTTTCGTCTGATGCGTTTCAACTGGGAAGCCAAGACCGCTTAAAATTGAGCGTATATCCGCTTCGTACTGATAGCCGCCTTGATCTTTATAATCTAATTGTAATTGGTCATAATCAGCTAATAATTTCTCATATATAGCCGCATTTGAAAAGTTTTCTTCTTTTCCCATCTCTTGCTCTAGCCTTCGAAGTTTTGTCTCCATCTGCTGCAAGTGTGTAAAGACGGTTAACATTTCATCCCAAATTGTTAAAGACGTTTCTAATCCGGTATTTTGAGCTAAATACCCCATTGAGACATCTTTCGGTTTTATAATTTCACCACCATCATGAGATAACTCGCCAGCTATTATTTTTAATAATGTAGATTTTCCAGCTCCATTTCGTCCGACTAATGCGATACGATCTTTTGTTTGTACTTCCAATTTTATGTTTGCAAGAATCGTTTCTGCACCGTATAATTTCGAAAGCCCATTCACTTGTAATAATATCAATGTTTTCACCTCAAATAATTTCTTAACTTTGCCATGTTTATATTTCTCAATCATACTAAAAATAGTGTATAGTTTAAAATAAAGAGAGAATACTTCTTCTCTTTATTATACAAGGAAATTCATGAGTACTAAACTTCTGTATTTGATTCAAGTATAAGAATAAAGATAGGAAGAGAGGAGAGGTTATATGGATCAGCAAAAAATTCCACAGGCCACTGCCAAACGATTGCCTCTATACTATCGATTTATCCAAAACTTATCTCTTTCTGGTAAGCAACGTGTTTCATCAGCCGAATTGAGTGAAGCGGTAAAGGTTGATTCCGCAACTATTCGAAGAGATTTTTCATATTTTGGAGCGTTAGGGAAAAAAGGATATGGATATAACGTAAATTATTTATTATCATTTTTCCGTGAAACACTCGACCAAGATGATATAACACGCGTGGCACTTATTGGAGTAGGTAATTTAGGGACCGCTTTCTTACATTATAATTTCACGAAAAACAATAATACAAAAATTGAAATGGCGTTTGATGTTAGTGAAGAGAAAGTTGGAACAGAAATCGGAGGCATTCCTGTATATCATTTGGATGAACTAGAAGAACGTTTATCAACTGATATACAAGTGGCAATATTAACGGTACCCGCTACAGTAGCGCAATCTGTGGCAGATAGATTGGCAGAAACGAACGTGCATGGTATTTTAAATTTCACACCAGCACGCTTAAATGTGTCAGAGAATATAAGGATTCATCACATTGATTTAGCTGTAGAGTTACAAACTCTTGTTTACTTTTTGAAGAATTATCCACAATAAAACGCAGAGGAGATGACCTCTGCGTTTTATTATTGTTTTTTCTTTGTGAATTTAACTAAGATAAGGCGAAGTGCCAAATTAAAATCAATTGTTGCCATAACTGCAAATAGTATTGTCCACATATTCCAGATTGTATCTGTTACGTTCGTAATGGCGAAGCGTGTAAAGATACATCCAAGAAGAAAGTACAATGCAGCCATGAACAATGGTGAGTTTCTCATACTAAAAATCCTCCGATAAAGCCTTGCATTTTTTCAGCTTCTTTAATCATTTCTTGAATTTGCTCATTGCTTACTACAACTTGAGCAACTGCAACTAATGTATTCATTGCAACATGAGCTGCAATAGGAACTATAATTCGTTTCGTTTTTACGTATAAAAAGGCGAATACGAGCCCCATAGAAGTGTATACCAATAAGTGAGTAAAATCAAAATGAATCGCCGCGAATACAAGTGAACTAATAATAGCGGCAATAAAGAAGTTAAACTTCTTATAAAGTGTACCGAATAAAATTTTTCTAAATACGATTTCTTCCAAAATAGGTCCTATTATAGATATGACAATAAGGAACCAAGGTGTCGTTCTTGCGATGTCCATAAGTCTTGCTGTATTTTCAGATCCCGGTGTAATCCCTAATAAACGCATTTCGATCATACCGGCAATGCTTTGTGAGAACAGCGCTAAGAAGAAACCAATAAAAATCCACCCAATTGTAGCTGGAACAGTAGAGCGCATTTTATCTAAATGCCTGTCACGAATGTCTGTTCTGAGTAACCAAAGTACAACGCATAATGCAATGAAAAAGCTAATGATAGCCCAATGACCAGTTATGAGTTGAAGTTTTTCCTCTCTAGTAAATCCCCTATTATCGTATAGTCCAGTTTTCAGGAGAAGCGGTAACCCGGCAATGCCTGATAACTGCATTAAAATGTATGTAACGATAATCCACCAATATTGTTTTTTCAAATGGTTTAACCATCCTTTCTAACGCTAGTGTATGAGATAAGGTAGGATAACATGTAAATATGCTACCTACGATATAAACTTTCATTTGAATTATATTTTTTTTGTAAATAAGTATTTGAAAATAAAATAGGAGACAGGAAAAAGTTGTACGTTTAGCGAAAACAACTTAGGGTGTCTTTCATATTGTAACATACAAGAAGTGGGAACAACGATTCATATAGTAAAGGCAGTAGAAGAAGTAATGATATCTAGGAAAGTGCATAAAGTAATTTGCGAAAAAATTATGATTTTTTTACTTGCAAAAGAAATTGAGATTATTTATTATTAGAAGTGTGTTAGCACTCGTGTGACTTGAGTGCTAATAAATAAAATTTACATAACAAAATGAGGAGGTTATTGTTCATGCTAAAGCCATTAGGTGATCGCGTTGTAATTGAACTTGTTCAAGCAGAAGAAAAAACAGCAAGTGGTATTGTATTACCAGAAACTGCAAAAGAAAAACCACAAGAGGGTAAAGTTATTGCAGTAGGTACAGGCCGAGTGCTTGAAAATGGTGAGCGTGTTGCTTTAGAGGTAGCAGCAGGTGATCTTATCATCTTCTCAAAATATGCAGGTACTGAAGTGAAATACGAAGGTACAGACTACTTGATTTTACGTGAAAGTGACATTTTAGCAATTATCGGTTAATTATATACATTTTAAAAATCCAAGGGGGTCAATTATTATGGCAAAAGATATTAAATTTAGTGAAGAAGCACGTCGTTCGATGCTTCGCGGTGTCGACACTCTTGCAAACGCAGTAAAAGTAACGCTTGGACCAAAAGGTCGTAACGTTGTACTTGAGAAAAAATTTGGTTCACCACTTATTACAAATGACGGTGTAACAATCGCAAAAGAAATCGAATTAGAAGATGCATTCGAAAACATGGGTGCGAAATTAGTAGCAGAAGTTGCTAGCAAAACAAACGATGTAGCTGGTGACGGAACGACAACTGCAACTGTATTAGCGCAAGCTATGATTCGTGAAGGTCTTAAAAACGTAACAGCTGGTGCAAACCCAATGGGTCTTCGTAAAGGTATCGAAAAAGCTGTTACTGCTGCAATTGAAGAATTAAAAGCGATTTCTAAACCAATCGAAGGTAAATCTTCTATCGCACAAGTAGCTGCTATTTCTTCGGCTGACGAAGAAGTAGGTCAATTAATCGCTGAAGCAATGGAGCGCGTTGGTAACGACGGCGTTATTACTTTAGAAGAATCTAAAGGATTCACAACAGAATTAGACGTAGTAGAAGGTATGCAATTTGATCGTGGATATGCATCTCCTTACATGATTACTGATTCTGACAAAATGGAAGCAGTTCTTGATAACCCATACATTTTAATTACTGACAAAAAGATTTCTAACATCCAAGAAATCTTACCAGTATTAGAGCAAGTGGTACAACAAGGTAAACCACTTCTTATCATTGCTGAAGATGTAGAAGGCGAAGCTTTAGCTACATTAGTAGTGAACAAACTTCGTGGTACATTCAATGTAGTTGCTGTTAAAGCTCCTGGATTTGGTGACCGTCGTAAAGCAATGCTAGAAGATATCGCAATCTTAACTGGTGGCGAAGTAATCACTGAAGAATTAGGACGTGACTTAAAATCTGCTACAGTTGAATCTTTAGGACGTGCTGGTAAAATTGTTGTAACGAAAGAAAACACAACTGTAGTTGAAGGTATTGGAAATTCACAACAAATCGAAGCTCGCATCGGTCAAATCCGCGCGCAATTAGAAGAAACTACTTCTGAATTCGATCGTGAAAAATTACAAGAGCGTCTTGCTAAACTTGCGGGCGGTGTAGCAGTAATTAAAGTAGGTGCAGCAACTGAAACTGAGTTAAAAGAGCGCAAACTTCGCATTGAAGATGCACTTAACTCAACTCGTGCAGCAGTAGAAGAAGGTATTGTTGCAGGTGGTGGTACTTCACTTATGAACGTATACACAAAAGTAGCTTCTATCGTAGCTGAAGGCGACGAAGCAACAGGTATCAACATCGTACTTCGTGCACTAGAAGAGCCAGTTCGTCAAATCGCAATCAACGCTGGTCTAGAAGGATCTGTAGTTGTAGAGCGTCTAAAAGGCGAAAAAGTAGGCGTTGGTTTCAACGCAGCTACTGGCGAATGGGTTAACATGCTTGAGTCTGGTATCGTAGATCCAGCTAAAGTAACTCGTTCTGCACTTCAAAACGCAGCATCTGTTGCAGCTATGTTCTTAACGACTGAAGCTGTAGTTGCTGACAAGCCAGAACCAAATGCACCAGCAATGCCTGACATGGGCGGCATGGGCATGGGCGGTATGGGCGGAATGATGTAATTCCGTTCTCCCGAAAAACATCCACTTCTATATAGAAGTGGATGTTTTTTTATGTTTTTGAGCGCAGGAAAATAATTTCTGTAGAATTTTGTCGCTTTCTCTCTTGACCATACTGATACTTCATTGTTAGAATCTAGGAAGATAATATAAAACAATCCTTCATATATCCTCGATGATATGGTTTGAGAGTCTCTACCGGGTTACCGTAAACAACCTGACTATGAAGGCAGTGCGTCTTATATTTATAAAGAGCGGAAGACTATCTTTCTTTATAAAGCCAGACCCCTGCCTTTTCTTTGTCATGAGACTAGAGGCGGAGGACTGGCTTTTTTTATTATATTAGTAATGCTTTTCGCCAAATTGGTGAAAATATTTATATACGAGAACTAACGTTGGGGTGATTATTTTGAAGAAGCAGCATGATACAATTATCGTTTTAGATTTTGGGAGTCAGTACAATCAGTTAATAGCACGTCGAATTCGTGAGTTCGGTGTATACAGTGAACTTCATCCACATACAATTACTGCAGAAGAAATTAAAGCAATGAATCCAAAAGGGATTATCTTCTCTGGTGGACCAAATAGTGTATACGGTGAAGGTGCATTACATTGTGATGAAAAAATCTTTGAACTAGGATTACCGATTTTCGGTATTTGTTACGGTATGCAGCTTATGACACAACACTTTGGTGGTAAAGTAGAACGTGCCAACCACCGTGAGTATGGAAAAGCTGTTCTTAAAGTAGAGAACGAATCAAAATTATATGCGAACCTTCCAGAAGAGCAAGTTGTATGGATGAGCCATGGTGACTTAGTAACTGGTTTACCTGAAGGATTCGTAGTAGATGCAACAAGTGAGTCTTGTCCAATTGCTGGTATGAGCAATGAAGCGGAAAACTTATACGGTGTACAATTCCACCCAGAAGTACGTCACTCTGAGCACGGTAACGATTTAATTAAAAACTTCGTATTCGGCGTATGTGGTTGTTCTGAAGGATGGAACATGGAGAACTTTATAGAAGTAGAATTAGAGAAGATCCGTGAAACTGTTGGAGACAAAAAAGTATTATGCGCACTTAGTGGCGGTGTAGACTCTTCTGTTGTAGCAGTATTAATTCATAAAGCGATTGGTGACCAATTAACATGTATTTTCGTGGACCACGGTTTACTTCGTAAAGATGAAGCAGAAGGTGTTATGAAAACATTTAGCGAAGGCTTCCATATGAACGTTATTAAAGTGGATGCACAAGAGCGCTTCATGAACAAGTTAAAAGGTGTAGAAGATCCAGAGCAAAAACGTAAAATCATTGGTAATGAATTCATTTACGTATTTGATGATGAAGCTTCTAAATTACAAGGAATGGACTTCCTAGCGCAAGGTACACTTTACACGGATATCGTTGAAAGTGGTACAGCAACTGCACAAACAATTAAATCTCACCATAACGTTGGTGGACTTCCAGAAGACATGCAGTTCAAATTAATTGAGCCTTTAAATACTTTATTTAAAGACGAAGTACGTGTATTAGGATCAGAACTAGGAATTCCTGATGAAATCGTATGGCGTCAACCATTCCCAGGCCCTGGTCTTGGTATTCGTGTATTAGGTGAAATTACAGAAGAGAAATTAGAAATCGTTCGTGAATCTGATGCAATTTTACGTGAAGAAATTATAAAAGCAGGATTAGACCGCGAAGTTTGGCAATACTTCACTGCGCTTCCTGGTATGCGTAGCGTAGGTGTTATGGGTGACGAGCGTACTTACGATTACACAGTAGGTATCCGTGCAGTAACATCTATCGATGGTATGACAGCTGACTGGGCACGTATCCCTTGGGACGTATTAGAGAAAATCTCTGTACGTATCGTAAACGAAGTAAAACACGTTAACCGTATCGTGTATGATATAACAAGTAAGCCACCAGCAACTATTGAGTGGGAATAGTATTGTAATAAAAAAGATCCATCTATCGTTCATGTATAGATGGATCTTTTTGTTTTCACCCTTAATACGAACGAAAATATAAAAATTTATAAAAATGTTCGTTTTTAAATTGACAAAACCACCTCATCGAGTTAATATGAGTATGTAATTCAAACGAAAAGTGAATATTATGCCGTCGTATAATATCGGGGATATGGCCCGAAAGTTTCTACCTAGCTACCGTAAATGGCTTGACTACGAGGCGTTTTGATAAAGATGAGGGGAAACTTGTCTTTATTCATAGAACGCTTCCATGTATATGCAATGGAAGCCTTTTTTATTTTTATAGATAAAAGAGGGCTAGGGGAAATACGGCGAGTAATCATATAACGGGGGAAACGTAAGATGAAACGCTATTTTCAGTTTGATGAACTCGGCACAAATTATAAAACAGAGTTCATAGCAGGTTTAACGACATTTCTATCTATGGCTTACGTACTATTTGTCAATCCTGCTACGCTGTCGCTTGGAAATGTTAAAGGATTACCGGCAGGTACAGGAATGGATCCAGGTGCAGTATTCGTTGCTACAGCATTAGCAGCGGCGATTGGTTCGTTAATTATGGGGATATTTGCGAAGTATCCGATTGCTTTAGCGCCAGGTATGGGAATAAACGCGTTCTTTGCTTATACAGCGGTGTTAACGATGGGAATTCCGTGGCAAACGGCAATTGCTGGAACATTAATGTCAGGTATTATCTTTATTATTCTTACTGCTTCAGGTATTCGTGAAAAAATCATTAATGCAATTCCAGTAGAGTTAAAGTTTGCAGTAGCGGCGGGTATTGGATTATTCATTGCCTTCCTTGGATTCCAAAACGCTGGAATTATCGTAAAGAATGATGCTGTTCTTGTTGGGTTGGGGGACTTAACAAAGGGCACAACGTTACTAGCAATCTTCGGAGTTGTTACTACAATCATTTTCATGATTAAAAAAATAAATGGTGCAGTTTTCTACGGTATGATCCTTACGGCGATCTTAGGAGTAGCGACTGGATTAATTGATACACCAAAAGCTGTAGTGGGAGCAATACCGAGTCTAGAACCAACGTTCGGGGTAGCATTAACTCACTTTGGAGACATTTTCACTGTTGAAATGGCGATTGTTATTATAACGTTCTTCTTTATCGATTTCTTTGATACAGCAGGTACGCTTGTAGCGGTTGCGAATCAAGCGGGATTAATGAAGAACAATAAATTACCACGTGCAGGTAAAGCGTTATTTGCAGATGCGATTGCAACTGTAATTGGTGCGATTTTAGGTACATCAACAACAACGTCTTACATTGAATCGTCTGCGGGAGTAGCAGCAGGAGGACGTTCTGGATTTACAGCGGTTGTAACAGCAGGGTTCTTCTTACTGGCACTATTCTTCTCGCCGCTATTAAGTGTTGTGACACCAGCTGTAACAGCGCCAGCATTAATTATTGTAGGAATCTTGATGGTTTCATCTTTAGGAGAAATTGATTGGAAGAAATTTGAGATTGCAGTGCCAGCGTTCTTTACTATCATTTCAATGCCACTTACGTATAGTATCGCAACAGGAATTGCAATCGGGTTTATCTTCTATCCAATTACAATGGTTGTGAGTGGTCGTCGTAAAGAGATTCATCCAATTATGTATGTTATGGGAGTTTTATTCGTACTATATTTCATCTACGTTCGTAAATAAAAGGGGTTTTTTGAAAGGTCTAGACTTGAGGGGAGTCTAGACCTTTTTTGCGTCTTCAGAAAATCTTAAGGATTTCCGAGCGTTTTTCTTCAGAAGTTTTCTTATAATAGAAGTTAGGGATTAAAAAAGTGATGGGGGAGATAGTATGGCCGGGGAAACGATACTTGTCGTAGATGATGAAAAAGAAATTAGGAACCTTATTACAATTTATTTAAAGAACGAAGGATATAAAGTACTGCAAGCAGGGGACGGAGAAGAAGGGTTACGTATATTAGAAGAAAATGAAGTGCACTTAGTCGTATTAGATATTATGATGCCGAAAGTAGATGGTATTCATATGTGTATGAAAGTAAGGGAAGCGAAGGAAATGCCGATTATTATGCTTTCGGCAAAAACGCAAGATATGGATAAAATTTTAGGATTAACAACAGGTGCAGATGATTATGTAGCAAAACCGTTTAACCCGTTAGAGTTAATCGCAAGAATTAAATCGCAGCTACGTCGTTATATGAAAATGAATGGCTTTGCTATTCAAAATGAGGACGAGTTAGAAATTGGAGAGATGAAAATAAACATCTCCACTCATACAGTCATTGTGGATGGAGAAGAAGTGAAACTGACCCCGAGGGAATTTTCAATTTTAGAATTACTAGTCCGTAATCCGGGGATGGTCTTTAGTGCGGAACAAATTTATGAAAAGGTTTGGAACGAAAGATCTTTCCAGTCGGATAACACGGTAATGGTTCATATTCGGAAAGTGCGTGAAAAGATTGAGGAGAATCCAAGGAAGCCAATATATATAAAAACAGTATGGGGAGTGGGGTATAAGATTGAAAAAGATATTTAATCCATTTACTTATGTTAGGAAAATTCGAGAATTAATTGGAAAGATAGTGAAGAGTGTGAAACGGAGTATACGAATTCAACTTATTACTGCGTTTACTGCTTGTGCGTTGTTAGGGATTTTGTCAGCGAAGGCAGCAGCACCGTTTTTTGAGAATGCGAATCGAGAGGCGACGATCGATTATCGGGTTGGTATGGAACAAATTAATCAACAAGCTCAAAGTGTGGCAAGTAGTTCAGTTCATGAAAATAAATTAGAAGCTATATCAACTATGATTGAAATAGAGAATCAAAATTTAGAACAAAACTCTAGAGCTTTAAAAGTATTGGTCACTGACGAGAGCGGTAAAGTTTTATATAAAACGAAGCAGGCGCAAGAAGAGCAAATTGATTTGCATAATACAATTCGTAATGCATCATCGTTTGCGATTAATTATATGAATGGTAGAAAAGAATTTGAAAGTACGAGAAAAGAATTTATAGCTTTTGCACCTATTACAATAGAAGATAAGAATTTATACATGTTTGTTAGTGGGATTCCAGAAGGTGAAGTAATATATGATACGCAAGAAGGACCGTTTCCGTTTTTCATAGGTGTACTTGTATTTATTTTCTCTTTCTTCTATATAACAAAGAGAAAGATGAAGCAAATTGAAGCGATGGCACAAGGTGTCAAGGAAATAGAAAAAGGAAACTTAGCGTACCGTATTGAGAAAAAAGGTGAAGATGAGATTGCGTCTTTAACTGAGAATATTAATAATATGGCGGAAGAGCTTATGAATAATATAGAAAAGGAACGTAAATTAGAGAAGCAAAAGAATGAGCTTATTACGAATGTATCACACGATTTACGTACACCACTGACTTCTATAATGGGTTACTTGCGATTACTTCGAGATTCTAAATATGAAAATAAAGAACAACATGATGAGTATACGAGAATTGCTTTTGCAAAGTCGGAGCAGTTAAAGAATTTAATAGAAGATTTATTTGAGTATACGAAGTTAACGAATGAACAAGTTGTATTAGAAAAACAGGAAGTGTGTGTAAATGAGTTACTTGATCAATTAATAGAAGAGTTAGTACCACAAGCGGAAGAGCATGGCCTTATGTTTGTTAAGAAGTTTCCTGAGGAACGTGCATATGCGATGATTGATTCGGAAAAGATGGTCCGTGTATTCGACAACTTACTAATGAATGCAATTAAGTATAGTAAAGATGACGGAGAGATAAAAGTTTCTCTTCAAAGGCAGCGCAGGAATATACAAATTGTTATTGCGAATCATAGTGAAGAGTTTACGAGAGAAGAGTTAGGGAACTTGTTTGAACGGTTTTATAAGAAAGATCAATCTAGAAGTAGAGTAACAGAAGGTTCGGGGCTCGGATTAGCTATTGCGAAAAGTATTGTTGAGTTGCAAGGTGGTAGTATTCGAGCTGAGTATGAGGACGGGATCGTTCAGTTCATCGTTTCATTACCAATTATAGAAAAATAATAAATGAATAGAATGTTATAGGATAAAAAGGCTTATTTTAAAAGGGATAAGCCTTTTTATATTTTTTTAGAAAAACATATTGACGATTAGAGTTTAGAGGTGTAATATAGAACAAGTCGCCGATAGCAACAACGCAGAAAGCGACAAAAGAAATAAAAAAACTTGGTTGACATTGAAATATGAAAATGTTAACATAAGGGAGTCGCAAATGAGCGGCAAACAAGTTCTTTGAAAACTGAACGAAACAAACAACGTGAACGTCAATTTTTATTTTTAGATGCTAGACAAACTAACTTTATTGGAGAGTTTGATCCTGGCTCAGGATGAACGCTGGCGGCGTGCCTAATACATGCAAGTCGAGCGAATGGATTAAGAGCTTGCTCTTATGAAGTTAGCGGCGGACGGGTGAGTAACACGTGGGTAACCTACCCATAAGACTGGGATAACTCCGGGAAACCGGGGCTAATACCGGATAATATTTTGAACTGCATAGTTCGAAATTGAAAGGCGGCTTCGGCTGTCACTTATGGATGGACCCGCGTCGCATTAGCTAGTTGGTGAGGTAACGGCTCACCAAGGCGACGATGCGTAGCCGACCTGAGAGGGTGATCGGCCACACTGGGACTGAGACACGGCCCAGACTCCTACGGGAGGCAGCAGTAGGGAATCTTCCGCAATGGACGAAAGTCTGACGGAGCAACGCCGCGTGAGTGATGAAGGCTTTCGGGTCGTAAAACTCTGTTGTTAGGGAAGAACAAGTGCTAGTTGAATAAGCTGGCACCTTGACGGTACCTAACCAGAAAGCCACGGCTAACTACGTGCCAGCAGCCGCGGTAATACGTAGGTGGCAAGCGTTATCCGGAATTATTGGGCGTAAAGCGCGCGCAGGTGGTTTCTTAAGTCTGATGTGAAAGCCCACGGCTCAACCGTGGAGGGTCATTGGAAACTGGGAGACTTGAGTGCAGAAGAGGAAAGTGGAATTCCATGTGTAGCGGTGAAATGCGTAGAGATATGGAGGAACACCAGTGGCGAAGGCGACTTTCTGGTCTGTAACTGACACTGAGGCGCGAAAGCGTGGGGAGCAAACAGGATTAGATACCCTGGTAGTCCACGCCGTAAACGATGAGTGCTAAGTGTTAGAGGGTTTCCGCCCTTTAGTGCTGAAGTTAACGCATTAAGCACTCCGCCTGGGGAGTACGGCCGCAAGGCTGAAACTCAAAGGAATTGACGGGGGCCCGCACAAGCGGTGGAGCATGTGGTTTAATTCGAAGCAACGCGAAGAACCTTACCAGGTCTTGACATCCTCTGAAAACTCTAGAGATAGAGCTTCTCCTTCGGGAGCAGAGTGACAGGTGGTGCATGGTTGTCGTCAGCTCGTGTCGTGAGATGTTGGGTTAAGTCCCGCAACGAGCGCAACCCTTGATCTTAGTTGCCATCATTAAGTTGGGCACTCTAAGGTGACTGCCGGTGACAAACCGGAGGAAGGTGGGGATGACGTCAAATCATCATGCCCCTTATGACCTGGGCTACACACGTGCTACAATGGACGGTACAAAGAGCTGCAAGACCGCGAGGTGGAGCTAATCTCATAAAACCGTTCTCAGTTCGGATTGTAGGCTGCAACTCGCCTACATGAAGCTGGAATCGCTAGTAATCGCGGATCAGCATGCCGCGGTGAATACGTTCCCGGGCCTTGTACACACCGCCCGTCACACCACGAGAGTTTGTAACACCCGAAGTCGGTGGGGTAACCTTTATGGAGCCAGCCGCCTAAGGTGGGACAGATGATTGGGGTGAAGTCGTAACAAGGTAGCCGTATCGGAAGGTGCGGCTGGATCACCTCCTTTCTATGGAGAATTGATGAACGCAGTTCATCAATAAACGTTGACTTGTTTTGTTTCGTTCAGTTTTGAGAGAACTATCTCTCAAGTTTAAATGTATGTTCTTTGAAAACTAGATAACAGTGTAGCTCATATTTTTTTAATTTTAGTTTGGTTAAGTTAGAAAGGGCGCACGGTGGATGCCTTGACACTAGGAGTCGATGAAGGACGGGACTAACGCCGATATGCTTCGGGGAGCTGTAAGTAAGCTTTGATCCGAAGATTTCCGAATGGGGAAACCCACTATACGTAATGGTATGGTATCCTTACCTGAATACATAGGGTATGGAAGACAGACCCAGGGAACTGAAACATCTAAGTACCTGGAGGAAGAGAAAGCAAATGCGATTTCCTGAGTAGCGGCGAGCGAAACGGAATCTAGCCCAAACCAAGAGGCTTGCCTCTTGGGGTTGTAGGACATTCTATACGGAGTTACAAAGGAACGAGGTAGACGAAGCGACCTGGAAAGGTCCGTCACAGAGGGTAATAACCCCGTAGTCGAAACTTCGTTCTCTCTTGAATGTATCCTGAGTACGGCGGAACACGTGAAATTCCGTCGGAATCTGGGAGGACCATCTCCCAAGGCTAAATACTCCCTAGTGATCGATAGTGAACCAGTACCGTGAGGGAAAGGTGAAAAGCACCCCGGAAGGGGAGTGAAAGAGATCCTGAAACCGTGTGCCTACAAATAGTCAGAGCCCGTTAATGGGTGATGGCGTGCCTTTTGTAGAATGAACCGGCGAGTTACGATCCCGTGCGAGGTTAAGCTGAAGAGGCGGAGCCGCAGCGAAAGCGAGTCTGAATAGGGCGTTTAGTACGTGGTCGTAGACCCGAAACCAGGTGATCTACCCATGTCCAGGGTGAAGTTCAGGTAACACTGAATGGAGGCCCGAACCCACGCACGTTGAAAAGTGCGGGGATGAGGTGTGGGTAGCGGAGAAATTCCAATCGAACCTGGAGATAGCTGGTTCTCCCCGAAATAGCTTTAGGGCTAGCCTTAAGTGTAAGAGTCTTGGAGGTAGAGCACTGATTGAACTAGGGGTCCTCATCGGATTACCGAATTCAGTCAAACTCCGAATGCCAATGACTTATCCTTAGGAGTCAGACTGCGAGTGATAAGATCCGTAGTCAAGAGGGAAACAGCCCAGATCGCCAGCTAAGGTCCCAAAGTGTGTATTAAGTGGAAAAGGATGTGGAGTTGCTTAGACAACTAGGATGTTGGCTCAGAAGCAGCCACCATTTAAAGAGTGCGTAATAGCTCACTAGTCGAGTGACTCTGCGCCGAAAATGTACCGGGGCTAAATACACCACCGAAGCTGCGAATTGATACCAATGGTATCAGTGGTAGGGGAGCGTTCTAAGTGCAGTGAAGTCAGACCGGAAGGACTGGTGGAGCGCTTAGAAGTGAGAATGCCGGTATGAGTAGCGAAAGACGGGTGAGAATCCCGTCCACCGAATGCCTAAGGTTTCCTGAGGAAGGCTCGTCCGCTCAGGGTTAGTCAGGACCTAAGCCGAGGCCGACAGGCGTAGGCGATGGACAACAGGTTGATATTCCTGTACCACCTCTTTATCGTTTGAGCAATGGAGGGACGCAGAAGGATAGAAGAAGCGTGCGATTGGTTGTGCACGTCCAAGCAGTTAGGCTGATAAGTAGGCAAATCCGCTTATCGTGAAGGCTGAGCTGTGATGGGGAAGCTCCTTATGGAGCGAAGTCTTTGATTCCCCGCTGCCAAGAAAAGCTTCTAGCGAGATAAAAGGTGCCTGTACCGCAAACCGACACAGGTAGGCGAGGAGAGAATCCTAAGGTGTGCGAGAGAACTCTGGTTAAGGAACTCGGCAAAATGACCCCGTAACTTCGGGAGAAGGGGTGCTTTCTTAACGGAAAGCCGCAGTGAATAGGCCCAAGCGACTGTTTAGCAAAAACACAGGTCTCTGCGAAGCCGTAAGGCGAAGTATAGGGGCTGACACCTGCCCGGTGCTGGAAGGTTAAGGAGAGGGGTTAGCGTAAGCGAAGCTCTGAACTGAAGCCCCAGTAAACGGCGGCCGTAACTATAACGGTCCTAAGGTAGCGAAATTCCTTGTCGGGTAAGTTCCGACCCGCACGAAAGGTGTAACGATTTGGGCACTGTCTCAACCAGAGACTCGGTGAAATTATAGTACCTGTGAAGATGCAGGTTACCCGCGACAGGACGGAAAGACCCCGTGGAGCTTTACTGTAGCCTGATATTGAATTTTGGTACAGTTTGTACAGGATAGGCGGGAGCCATTGAAACCGGAGCGCTAGCTTCGGTGGAGGCGCTGGTGGGATACCGCCCTGACTGTATTGAAATTCTAACCTACGGGTCTTATCGACCCGGGAGACAGTGTCAGGTGGGCAGTTTGACTGGGGCGGTCGCCTCCTAAAGTGTAACGGAGGCGCCCAAAGGTTCCCTCAGAATGGTTGGAAATCATTCGTAGAGTGCAAAGGCATAAGGGAGCTTGACTGCGAGACCTACAAGTCGAGCAGGGACGAAAGTCGGGCTTAGTGATCCGGTGGTTCCGCATGGAAGGGCCATCGCTCAACGGATAAAAGCTACCCCGGGGATAACAGGCTTATCTCCCCCAAGAGTCCACATCGACGGGGAGGTTTGGCACCTCGATGTCGGCTCATCGCATCCTGGGGCTGTAGTCGGTCCCAAGGGTTGGGCTGTTCGCCCATTAAAGCGGTACGCGAGCTGGGTTCAGAACGTCGTGAGACAGTTCGGTCCCTATCCGTCGTGGGCGCAGGAAATTTGAGAGGAGCTGTCCTTAGTACGAGAGGACCGGGATGGACGCACCGCTGGTGTACCAGTTGTTCTGCCAAGGGCATAGCTGGGTAGCTATGTGCGGAAGGGATAAGTGCTGAAAGCATCTAAGCATGAAGCCCCCCTCAAGATGAGATTTCCCATAGCGTAAGCTAGTAAGATCCCTGAAAGATGATCAGGTTGATAGGTTCGAGGTGGAAGCATGGTGACATGTGGAGCTGACGAATACTAATAGATCGAGGACTTAACCATATAATATGAAGCAATGTTATCTAGTTTTGAAGGAATATACCTTCATCAGTTTGGTGATGATGGCAGAGAGGTCACACCCGTTCCCATACCGAACACGGAAGTTAAGCTCTCTAGCGCCGATGGTAGTTGGGACCTTGTCCCTGTGAGAGTAGGACGTCGCCAAGCAAGCTAAAACACAAGTCTTTTGACTTGTGTTTTTTTGTATATTTGTTTCGTTAGAAACAAGGGTGGAAATATTGCTAAATCATACCAGATGGAAAAATATTTATGAAATCATGATAAAGGCGAAGTATTTTCGCTATTTTTATTAAGCGCTCATTAAACTAGATGTATTTCGTAATAGGATCATTATTGGTCATATTTTCAATATAAGAGGGAAACCTCTCTTCTTTTATAATTAATTTCTAAAAAACTTGGCGCATAATTGAAGCTTCTATACTCTAAATGATTTAATGGTTTATGAATTATATAGCTATTTCCCCTTAAAATCCTGTATACAGTATCCCTTAACTAATAAACATTAGAGGTGTTTCTGCCGGTAAATACTTCTTTTTCATGATTGGACATCTAAATCTTCTTCATTAATATACTTTTGAAAATAAATCCGTTCATCATTTCAATAATATAGATTTGTGTAATTGCTTCCTTTGAGTTTGCAGTTTGCTCAATCTATTAAACAAGCCCGTCTATATAATTGCATTTTATATAGACGGGCTTGTTTAATTTTTTATTATTATAATAGTAGCGTTTTGAGGGATGTTTTTTGTTATTAAGTATAGGGAAGTAGTACATAATCTATGAAAATGATACAGGTGCTTTCAATTATTATGAGAACAGCTATAGTATGGCTAAATATGTAGTGAGATATAGGCATGTTGAACAAGGGGCTCATTTACAATTGAAGTGTATATGTGGGTATGAAATCTTCTTTGATTAGTAGTCGTAACTTCTTGAGGCATAAATTTTTGAATTCCGTAACGTCAGTGCTACAATGATTGAAAAATAAATGTTAATGAGGTGTTCATATGAAAATTGAAGTTTGGTCTGATTTTGTATGCCCGTTTTGCTATATTGGGAAGCGTAGATTAGAAATGGCTTTAGAGCAATTTCCACATAAGAAAGATGTTGAAGTTGAGTTTAAAAGTTTTGAATTAGATCAAAATGCTCCGATCTACTCTGGAACGAGTATTAATGAAGTGCTTGCATCGAAGTATGGAATTAGTGTTGAAGAAGCTGATCGTAATAATATACAACTAGGCAATCATGCAGCTAGTATGGGTTTGAGTTTCAATTTTGAAGAGATGAAGCCAACAAATACTTTTGATGCACATCGTTTGGCGAAATTCGCAAAGGATCAGGGGAAGGAAAAGGAGATTACAGAAAATCTACTTTTTGCATATTTCACTGAATCGAGAAACTTAAGTGATGTGGAAACACTAGCTAATATTGCTGAAGCTTCCGGTCTAGATAGGGAAGAGGCTTTAAATGTTATTCATAATAAAAATGCTTATGCCAATGAGGTTAGGATTGATGAATCAATTGCTCAACAATATAAAATTACAGGGGTACCTTATTTTATTGTTAATCAAAAGTATGCTATTTCAGGTGCACAACCACTTGAAACCTTTGTTGGTGCACTTCAACAGGTGTGGGAAGAAGAGAACCCTAAGTCTGAACTTCAAGATCTTTCAATAAATAGTACAACAGATGATTATTGTGCAGATGGTAGCTGCTCGATACCTTCAAAGGAATAATATTTAATTCTTTCTTTCTATTATGGTGTGCATAATGTAATGAGGGGATAAATTTAAAATGTCATATGTATATTAATGACATCTAAATACGAATAACCTACAGTGACTTTTATAGGTTATTCGTATTTAGTTTATTTTGGGGAGTTACATTCAAGGGTATT
>NZ_JBBOPN010000001.1:280000-285000 GCF_038003645.1 Bacillus sp. FSL E2-0195
GTGAAAAGCACCCCGGAAGGGGAGTGAAAGAGATCCTGAAACCGTGTGCCTACAAATAGTCAGAGCCCGTTAATGGGTGATGGCGTGCCTTTTGTAGAATGAACCGGCGAGTTACGATCCCGTGCGAGGTTAAGCTGAAGAGGCGGAGCCGCAGCGAAAGCGAGTCTGAATAGGGCGTTTAGTACGTGGTCGTAGACCCGAAACCAGGTGATCTACCCATGTCCAGGGTGAAGTTCAGGTAACACTGAATGGAGGCCCGAACCCACGCACGTTGAAAAGTGCGGGGATGAGGTGTGGGTAGCGGAGAAATTCCAATCGAACCTGGAGATAGCTGGTTCTCCCCGAAATAGCTTTAGGGCTAGCCTTAAGTGTAAGAGTCTTGGAGGTAGAGCACTGATTGAACTAGGGGTCCTCATCGGATTACCGAATTCAGTCAAACTCCGAATGCCAATGACTTATCCTTAGGAGTCAGACTGCGAGTGATAAGATCCGTAGTCAAGAGGGAAACAGCCCAGATCGCCAGCTAAGGTCCCAAAGTGTGTATTAAGTGGAAAAGGATGTGGAGTTGCTTAGACAACTAGGATGTTGGCTCAGAAGCAGCCACCATTTAAAGAGTGCGTAATAGCTCACTAGTCGAGTGACTCTGCGCCGAAAATGTACCGGGGCTAAATACACCACCGAAGCTGCGAATTGATACCAATGGTATCAGTGGTAGGGGAGCGTTCTAAGTGCAGTGAAGTCAGACCGGAAGGACTGGTGGAGCGCTTAGAAGTGAGAATGCCGGTATGAGTAGCGAAAGACGGGTGAGAATCCCGTCCACCGAATGCCTAAGGTTTCCTGAGGAAGGCTCGTCCGCTCAGGGTTAGTCAGGACCTAAGCCGAGGCCGACAGGCGTAGGCGATGGACAACAGGTTGATATTCCTGTACCACCTCTTTATCGTTTGAGCAATGGAGGGACGCAGAAGGATAGAAGAAGCGTGCGATTGGTTGTGCACGTCCAAGCAGTTAGGCTGATAAGTAGGCAAATCCGCTTATCGTGAAGGCTGAGCTGTGATGGGGAAGCTCCTTATGGAGCGAAGTCTTTGATTCCCCGCTGCCAAGAAAAGCTTCTAGCGAGATAAAAGGTGCCTGTACCGCAAACCGACACAGGTAGGCGAGGAGAGAATCCTAAGGTGTGCGAGAGAACTCTGGTTAAGGAACTCGGCAAAATGACCCCGTAACTTCGGGAGAAGGGGTGCTTTCTTAACGGAAAGCCGCAGTGAATAGGCCCAAGCGACTGTTTAGCAAAAACACAGGTCTCTGCGAAGCCGTAAGGCGAAGTATAGGGGCTGACACCTGCCCGGTGCTGGAAGGTTAAGGAGAGGGGTTAGCGTAAGCGAAGCTCTGAACTGAAGCCCCAGTAAACGGCGGCCGTAACTATAACGGTCCTAAGGTAGCGAAATTCCTTGTCGGGTAAGTTCCGACCCGCACGAAAGGTGTAACGATTTGGGCACTGTCTCAACCAGAGACTCGGTGAAATTATAGTACCTGTGAAGATGCAGGTTACCCGCGACAGGACGGAAAGACCCCGTGGAGCTTTACTGTAGCCTGATATTGAATTTTGGTACAGTTTGTACAGGATAGGCGGGAGCCATTGAAACCGGAGCGCTAGCTTCGGTGGAGGCGCTGGTGGGATACCGCCCTGACTGTATTGAAATTCTAACCTACGGGTCTTATCGACCCGGGAGACAGTGTCAGGTGGGCAGTTTGACTGGGGCGGTCGCCTCCTAAAGTGTAACGGAGGCGCCCAAAGGTTCCCTCAGAATGGTTGGAAATCATTCGTAGAGTGCAAAGGCATAAGGGAGCTTGACTGCGAGACCTACAAGTCGAGCAGGGACGAAAGTCGGGCTTAGTGATCCGGTGGTTCCGCATGGAAGGGCCATCGCTCAACGGATAAAAGCTACCCCGGGGATAACAGGCTTATCTCCCCCAAGAGTCCACATCGACGGGGAGGTTTGGCACCTCGATGTCGGCTCATCGCATCCTGGGGCTGTAGTCGGTCCCAAGGGTTGGGCTGTTCGCCCATTAAAGCGGTACGCGAGCTGGGTTCAGAACGTCGTGAGACAGTTCGGTCCCTATCCGTCGTGGGCGCAGGAAATTTGAGAGGAGCTGTCCTTAGTACGAGAGGACCGGGATGGACGCACCGCTGGTGTACCAGTTGTTCTGCCAAGGGCATAGCTGGGTAGCTATGTGCGGAAGGGATAAGTGCTGAAAGCATCTAAGCATGAAGCCCCCCTCAAGATGAGATTTCCCATAGCGTAAGCTAGTAAGATCCCTGAAAGATGATCAGGTTGATAGGTTCGAGGTGGAAGCATGGTGACATGTGGAGCTGACGAATACTAATAGATCGAGGACTTAACCATATAATATGAAGCAATGTTATCTAGTTTTGAAGGAATATACCTTCATCAGTTTGGTGATGATGGCAGAGAGGTCACACCCGTTCCCATACCGAACACGGAAGTTAAGCTCTCTAGCGCCGATGGTAGTTGGGACCTTGTCCCTGTGAGAGTAGGACGTCGCCAAGCAACTTTAAGACGAGTCAGAATGACTCGTCTTTTTTGTGTTTAATGAAATAAGCTTGTTATTAATGGCTCAAGTAATCCATTGATAACAAGCTTATTTGTTTAAAGGTAAGCGTATTTATATAAATGAGGCCCTAGACACATTTGTAATTTCACAAATTTGATTTACAGTCATATCTCCCTCTTTATAAAGCTTTACTGCATAATTCATTCCTGCATGATTTTTATGGTACTTCTTTAACCGACCTTTAAACTTTCCTTCTTTCTTAGCCAGTTCAATTCCTTCACGCTGCCGCATACGGATAAGATCACGTTCTAATTGGTTTACACCCGCCATAACCGTAATTAAGAATTGGCTGTAGGGATTATCTTCTGATAAATCTAGCCATGTATCTTTTAAGGATTTTAAATTTGCCTTTTTACTCCGTATGTTATCGATTAATTCAAATAAATCTTGTGTACTACGAGTAATCCGAGTTAAGTCCGTAACATAAATGATGTCACCTTCTTGTATATCCTCTAACATTTTTTGAAGTTGCTCACGATCTTTTGTTGCTCCGGAAACAATAATATCCATTCCGATTTCGTTCAGTTGCTGAAATTGCCTTGAAGGATTCTGGCTAGTTGAACTGACGCGTATATAACCGATTTTTCGCAAAATATCACCTCATTTTTGAGACAAGTCTTATGAGACGCTCTTAACTATGATTTTATCAGTCTCCTAAACTCTATTGATATATAATTGAACTAATTAACTGAATAATTATATAAATGAGATGATAATGGCTTTAATTCGTGAATAGAAAAGAAGCTACCACATGTTAAATTGAAGTGAACCCGAATAGTGGTACATGAAAAAAGTTTGAAGAAAAAAGTTCATTGTAACAGGCTATTTGTTTCATTTATCACGCTATTTGCGGGCAGTAAAACTCCCACCTCAGAATTCAGCTGGAGCAAAGAAGTTAGGTGGGAGCCCTGTTGCCCGTAAACGCCCGATTGGTGAAGGCTAATAATCAGTGGGGGATCAACAGCCCCCCCCTGCTGATTAAAGTTTCACTTCATTTGTTTTAAGTAGTTATATGGTGAAAGTGGTGGAGTTAAAAAGATAATAGCGCGTGTTCTTTTTTCTGAATCTGGCTTTTGAAGAGCGGCGATAATTTCAAAATATAGTTCTTGAAACTCTTATGTATTACTTTCGCATATAACATTTTGGATAAAGATGTGTGGATTAATGTTTAGACTCTATAATCTTTTTTATAGTTTGGATAGTTTGTTACACGAAATTCCCAAGAAAATTTTCGAGCGGGAAGATCAGTTATGAGTAGTAATATTGGAACTGCTCTTGTACATAGTGTTCAGCTTCTTTATAAGTTCTACTTGTTTCCTCCAGTAGTTGGATAAGAATCCTTTTTTGTAGCCTTATAAATAAGATAACTAAAGTATAGTTGGCCACTGGTTGCTATTTGAACAGCATATTTGTCTTTATTATCACGTTGATATAAATAAGTTGGAGGAAGAATGGGTTCATCGGGAATAAATGTAGGTAGTTATATACTCTATTTGTAATTTGGTTGGAAATAATGAAACTATATGCTCTTCTAACGGAAAAACTTATAGATATAGGATACAACTCTTTAAATTTTATAATTTTGTAGCTTTTATATAGAAGATAAGTATAAGTGAAAAATTATAGTGTGATTACTTAAATGCAAGGAAGTAGTGGTGTATAACAAGAGAATAGAACATTCGTTCTCGAATGGTGTAATGGACATACTCAATCAATTGAGGCGCTTATTTTCTATTGGACATATGTGTTTAAAGAAGAGCTGCCATACTAGGTTCGGATTTCCAGTATAGCTTGTAACTTTACATGCTTTAGTGAAGTGGTTCTTCAGTAAAGTATATTTCAATTATTAATATTGGATTTATTGACACTCCCACTGCTAAAGGGGCAACCTGATTAACATCAGTGTGATTCTTGCTACCAAAGGCGAAGTCCATTTTTGGTATCGCTGACGTGCAAGATTGTAGTGTGCCATCACCACTCTCACTATAGACCGTATAGGTTCGCGAGCTACGGTGCTATGACAGCTGCATGTTCATATGTTTTAGCGTCTTTTTCTTGTCTATAGTTGACGTGTATCAAAACAATAAGTGTTTTTCTATGAAGGTATCGTGAAATCTGTAAACGAACCAATTATTCTATCTCCAACTGGTTTTATGAAATAATCTACGAATGGTCCTTTACTCATCATAATTTTTAATATTAATTGAATCTAGTCTATAGTCGGTTCATTCTATTATGAGTGGTTCAGGAGAGTGAGTGTACTGTTAGAAAGAGATATTGTAATTAAGATAAGGAGAGTAAATGAAGTTGCTAGAAAAGAATTTCTTGTGGAACCCAGTAATGTACGGGGGATAATCCTCTTGAAATAG
>NZ_JBBOPN010000001.1:287500-302500 GCF_038003645.1 Bacillus sp. FSL E2-0195
GTCACAGAGGGTAATAACCCCGTAGTCGAAACTTCGTTCTCTCTTGAATGTATCCTGAGTACGGCGGAACACGTGAAATTCCGTCGGAATCTGGGAGGACCATCTCCCAAGGCTAAATACTCCCTAGTGATCGATAGTGAACCAGTACCGTGAGGGAAAGGTGAAAAGCACCCCGGAAGGGGAGTGAAAGAGATCCTGAAACCGTGTGCCTACAAATAGTCAGAGCCCGTTAATGGGTGATGGCGTGCCTTTTGTAGAATGAACCGGCGAGTTACGATCCCGTGCGAGGTTAAGCTGAAGAGGCGGAGCCGCAGCGAAAGCGAGTCTGAATAGGGCGTTTAGTACGTGGTCGTAGACCCGAAACCAGGTGATCTACCCATGTCCAGGGTGAAGTTCAGGTAACACTGAATGGAGGCCCGAACCCACGCACGTTGAAAAGTGCGGGGATGAGGTGTGGGTAGCGGAGAAATTCCAATCGAACCTGGAGATAGCTGGTTCTCCCCGAAATAGCTTTAGGGCTAGCCTTAAGTGTAAGAGTCTTGGAGGTAGAGCACTGATTGAACTAGGGGTCCTCATCGGATTACCGAATTCAGTCAAACTCCGAATGCCAATGACTTATCCTTAGGAGTCAGACTGCGAGTGATAAGATCCGTAGTCAAGAGGGAAACAGCCCAGATCGCCAGCTAAGGTCCCAAAGTGTGTATTAAGTGGAAAAGGATGTGGAGTTGCTTAGACAACTAGGATGTTGGCTCAGAAGCAGCCACCATTTAAAGAGTGCGTAATAGCTCACTAGTCGAGTGACTCTGCGCCGAAAATGTACCGGGGCTAAATACACCACCGAAGCTGCGAATTGATACCAATGGTATCAGTGGTAGGGGAGCGTTCTAAGTGCAGTGAAGTCAGACCGGAAGGACTGGTGGAGCGCTTAGAAGTGAGAATGCCGGTATGAGTAGCGAAAGACGGGTGAGAATCCCGTCCACCGAATGCCTAAGGTTTCCTGAGGAAGGCTCGTCCGCTCAGGGTTAGTCAGGACCTAAGCCGAGGCCGACAGGCGTAGGCGATGGACAACAGGTTGATATTCCTGTACCACCTCTTTATCGTTTGAGCAATGGAGGGACGCAGAAGGATAGAAGAAGCGTGCGATTGGTTGTGCACGTCCAAGCAGTTAGGCTGATAAGTAGGCAAATCCGCTTATCGTGAAGGCTGAGCTGTGATGGGGAAGCTCCTTATGGAGCGAAGTCTTTGATTCCCCGCTGCCAAGAAAAGCTTCTAGCGAGATAAAAGGTGCCTGTACCGCAAACCGACACAGGTAGGCGAGGAGAGAATCCTAAGGTGTGCGAGAGAACTCTGGTTAAGGAACTCGGCAAAATGACCCCGTAACTTCGGGAGAAGGGGTGCTTTCTTAACGGAAAGCCGCAGTGAATAGGCCCAAGCGACTGTTTAGCAAAAACACAGGTCTCTGCGAAGCCGTAAGGCGAAGTATAGGGGCTGACACCTGCCCGGTGCTGGAAGGTTAAGGAGAGGGGTTAGCGTAAGCGAAGCTCTGAACTGAAGCCCCAGTAAACGGCGGCCGTAACTATAACGGTCCTAAGGTAGCGAAATTCCTTGTCGGGTAAGTTCCGACCCGCACGAAAGGTGTAACGATTTGGGCACTGTCTCAACCAGAGACTCGGTGAAATTATAGTACCTGTGAAGATGCAGGTTACCCGCGACAGGACGGAAAGACCCCGTGGAGCTTTACTGTAGCCTGATATTGAATTTTGGTACAGTTTGTACAGGATAGGCGGGAGCCATTGAAACCGGAGCGCTAGCTTCGGTGGAGGCGCTGGTGGGATACCGCCCTGACTGTATTGAAATTCTAACCTACGGGTCTTATCGACCCGGGAGACAGTGTCAGGTGGGCAGTTTGACTGGGGCGGTCGCCTCCTAAAGTGTAACGGAGGCGCCCAAAGGTTCCCTCAGAATGGTTGGAAATCATTCGTAGAGTGCAAAGGCATAAGGGAGCTTGACTGCGAGACCTACAAGTCGAGCAGGGACGAAAGTCGGGCTTAGTGATCCGGTGGTTCCGCATGGAAGGGCCATCGCTCAACGGATAAAAGCTACCCCGGGGATAACAGGCTTATCTCCCCCAAGAGTCCACATCGACGGGGAGGTTTGGCACCTCGATGTCGGCTCATCGCATCCTGGGGCTGTAGTCGGTCCCAAGGGTTGGGCTGTTCGCCCATTAAAGCGGTACGCGAGCTGGGTTCAGAACGTCGTGAGACAGTTCGGTCCCTATCCGTCGTGGGCGCAGGAAATTTGAGAGGAGCTGTCCTTAGTACGAGAGGACCGGGATGGACGCACCGCTGGTGTACCAGTTGTTCTGCCAAGGGCATAGCTGGGTAGCTATGTGCGGAAGGGATAAGTGCTGAAAGCATCTAAGCATGAAGCCCCCCTCAAGATGAGATTTCCCATAGCGTAAGCTAGTAAGATCCCTGAAAGATGATCAGGTTGATAGGTTCGAGGTGGAAGCATGGTGACATGTGGAGCTGACGAATACTAATAGATCGAGGACTTAACCATATAATATGAAGCAATGTTATCTAGTTTTGAAGGAATATACCTTCATCAGTTTGGTGATGATGGCAGAGAGGTCACACCCGTTCCCATACCGAACACGGAAGTTAAGCTCTCTAGCGCCGATGGTAGTTGGGACCTTGTCCCTGTGAGAGTAGGACGTCGCCAAGCAACTTTAAGACGAGTCAGAATGACTCGTCTTTTTTGTGTTTAATGAAATAAGCTTGTTATTAATGGCTCAAGAAATCCATTGATAACAAGCTTATTTGTTTAAAGATAAATGTATTTATCTAGTATGGACTTCCGGTAAAATCGTTATTTATCATAGCTTCACTTTGTTTTTTACATCGATAAGCTTAAAACGTTCGAAAACGAGCAGCATATCTTCAGAAAAACTAAGACCAAGTTCGCTTAGTTCCTTTGTAAAGAACTGTATATGGGTGTCTCTCCAGTAATTATAAGTAAGATCGCCTTCACCCTCAGCTACAGCAAATTCTTCAGTCACTTCATTCATTGGCATTATAGTTACTTCTATTGTCTTAATAATAGCTACAGGTTCATCCTGACTATTGAGTACAATACTATAATCGTTAGTTGTTGGTAGTGGTTCATTTTCTAATTCGTAAAAAATATGGCCCGAGCATGTTGCGGTTTTCACACCATCAATGACTAATTGAGCGAGATAATCAGGAGAATCACCAAATTGCCAAGCTGTAACAGATTCTGGTTTTTTATTGTTTCCCCAATAAGTATCCCAATATGATTGTGCTAATGGATTCATTTGTATATTTACCTCGCTTTAATTTTTTTATAAGCTTTGAGCAACTTGCTTATTTGTAATAGTTTTGTAGTCATATAAAATCTGGGTTGTTGTATTACGGATTAATACAAGTAATACGCTGAAGGAATATGGTTTATAAACTTGTTCTGTCCATTTATGACCATTTTCCCCGTAGACGCCCATATTAATAGACGGGATGTTCAATTTTCGAATTGTTTCGTATGGTAATGGATATAGTTGTTATGTAGTCTATTTGTGATTTGGGCTGCAATAAAGTTAGGGTCAATGCCCGATCACCTACACGTACTTCGCTTCCATAAATATAGAAACAAGGAAGAAGTGATGTATAGCAAAGGGGTGAGAACGTTAGTTCTATCGTGGTGTAATGGGTAGACTCAATCAATTGAGGTGCTTATTTTTACTTCAGCATATGTGTATAAAGAAGAAATGCTATTACTAGGTTCGGATTTCAAATATAGCTTTTAACGTTACATATTTTAATGAAGTGTTGTTTAAAGGTAAATAATATTCTGATTATTAATATTGATCTATTATCCACTATGCCATATTGAAGTGAGTAATACTAGAGGTGAAATAGATAAAAACCGATATTCCTTGAATATCGGTTTAATAATATGTGACTTATATGAAGCTATAGCAATACGAAAAGTGTAAATACAATGGCTAACAAAATACGATAATATGCAAAAGGTTTTAAACCTATCTTTTCTAAAAGCTTCAGGAAGGTTACTACCGCTAGCATTGCTACAAGAAAAGAGGTAATGAATCCTACCGCAAACATAGGAATATCATCTACACTTAAATACTTCCAACTTTTTAATAAGTCTAACCCTGTAGCTCCGGCCATTACAGGAATGGCAATGAGAAAAGAGAACTCAGATGCAGCCTTATAATTTACTTTTGCTAATAGCCCTCCAGAAATAGTAGAGCCCGCTCTAGAGAAGCCAGGATATACTGCTAAGCATTGAAATAATCCAATTGTTAATGCTTGACGGTATGTTAAATCATCTAGTGAAAAGGCGGTTGCCTCTGCTTTTTTTGCTTCTGCAAAAATCATAAGAATTGCTCCTGCTACAAGTCCGATTACGACAGTATACGGCTGAAATAAGTATGTTTTAATAACATCATGTAATAATAGGCCAACAACTACTGCTGGGAATACACCGAGAAAAACATGTAATGCATTGAATTTTTTCTCTTTCCGTAGAAGGGGTTTAATATTACATAAAGAAACAAGGCGTTTATGATATAAAATCGCGATAGCTAAAATTGCCCCTAACTGTATGACAATTTCAAACGTTTTTGCCCTTTCTCCTTCAAAACCTAATAAATGTCCGACTAATATAAGATGGCCAGTAGAAGAGATGGGTAAAAATTCAGCTAACCCTTCTACAATACCAAGTATGAAGGCAATGATAAGATCGCTCATAGTTTCACTCCTATAAATTAATGAATATCCACCCTTTTAAAATAGAATAGTGTTGTAATAAATCCGAAAATCGCTGTTACTGCAATGATGATATAAGAATACTCTGATGGATAAGTCGGTTGTAATTCGTTATTTGCTATATCTAGAGTAGCGGTCCATGGGAATAGGTCTTTATGTTTTGAATTTACGATCATAAGGTTAGTCATTGTAATAATGATTGTTAATATAATAGGCGGTACATAGGTCTTCATTACAAGAGTTAGTAGTACAATAGGTGAAGACAAAAGAAAGAGAAGTCCACCACATATTAAAAATTTTATGAGAGAGCCTAAAAGTAAGGTGATACTAAACCCAGGGAAGCTACCTATTAGCCCTAATAATAAAGTTAGCGTCCAAGCAACTAAAGTTAGCATCATGATCCAAAGGAATAGAAGGATAAACTTACTTATAATAAAGCTAATACGTGATACTGGGATAGTTAGCAAATTTTTTAATGTATCTTCCGTGTATTCACGGGTAAATAGATAAGCAATCACAACTCCATATAAGGGGAATCCTATAATTAAAGTAGTGTATAGGTTAACTTCAGTGAACAGTTGACCAAATAAAATAGTTGGAGTAGGTTGCTTTGTCTTCATGTGTATATAAGAAGCTACAACCACTAAAAATGGCGCGACACCTGCTCCGATAATACTAATCAAAAACATATTGGATCGTTTCAATTTTAATAGTTCTGTATAAAGAAGATTAACCAATTGCGCCACCCCCAACTAGTTTGGTGAAATAATCTTCTAGTCTATCTTCGCTCATCACAATTTTTAATACTTCAACATCATTGCGAACTAACGTTCTATTAATGTGTCCTTGCTGTCCAAAGTGAGAATAAACGCGAATATTTCCTTCATCATGTACCTCATAATCAAAAATTTGAAAATGCTTTTCTAATAGCATCGCAGCTTTATTATCATTATTTACCTGGAATTCTATGTACTTACGATTGGCTTTACGCAGTGTATCAAGAGAAACTTCTTCTAATAACCTTCCTTCATGAATAATTCCCATACGATCGACTAGTTGTTCCACCTCAGCTAATATATGACTAGAAATGAGTATCGTTATATTTCTGTCTTGAGCTAAAGATTTAATGAGTTTTCGCATTTCTTTAATACCGATTGGATCTAGTCCGTTAGTTGGTTCATCTAGTATGAGTAGTTCAGGATAATGGAGAAGAGCACGTGCAATTCCTAAGCGTTGCTTCATTCCTAAAGAGTATTTTCCTACTAATTTTTTTGTTTCGTGCTGCAAGCCTACAATTTCTAATGCTTCTTCAATTGCATTCCTTTTGTGAACTCCAATTATCTTTGCATTAATTAATAAGTTCTCTCTTGCAGTTAAGTTTTCATAAAATCCTGGGACTTCAACGATAGAACCAATTCTTCTTAAAATTTCTTTTGGATTCCGAAGTAAATCCTCACCGAATATTTCTATATTTCCACTTGTAGGTTTTATAAGACTAAGCAGCATACGGATTGTAGTTGTTTTACCAGCACCGTTACGCCCTATGAATCCATAAATCTCTCCTTGCTGTACATTTATATTTAGATTATCTACTGACTTTTGGTTCCCATAAACTTTAGTAAGGTTTGTCGTTTTTATAATTGTATTTATAGGGGGCACCTACTTTCTATAAGTTCTTAATTACATAATAAAAAGGAAGGTTTAACTGCATATTAATCATTTCTTAACTATTTCTTAAAAGTAGTGTGTTTTGGGACGGAAAAACCAAAAGTAGTTCGTTCCCAGGGAATACTGTCAACCCATATGCGCCCACCATTTTTTTCAACGAGGGCTTTAGAAATAGAAAGTCCGAGGCCACTACCACCGTAAGAAGGATTTCTTGATTGTTCGCTGCGGTACATCCGCTTAAATACGTTTTGTAAATCATGTTTTGGAATACCGGGTCCCTTGTCCCAAATAAGAAGCTCATATTCTGTATTGGTTTCTAGTAGTTCGACTCCTACTATTTTTCCAGCTTTTCCGTGATGGATAGCGTTTTTTATTAGATTACCTATAATTCGTATAAGGCTAAGGTGATCTGCAATAATAGGGGAAGTAGATTCTGGTATGAGAACTTGTAGTTCAATGTTATGTTTTGATAGCTCGGGTAAAAATTCGATTAATACTTCTCTAGTAACTTCAGAAAAATCGAGTTCTTCTTCTTTTAATGGAAATTCATCAGCATCTAGCTTGGCCATATTAAAGATTTCATCGACCAGATGTTTTAAGTCATTCGATTTCTTATAAAGTATTTCAAGATATTCTTGCTTTTCTACTTCAGAAGCAGCGACATCATCTTTTAAAGCATCAATATATCCAATAATAGAAGTAAGTGGTGTTCGGATATCATGTGAGATATTAGATAAAAGTTGTTTTCTAGCTTCTTGGGATTTCCTTGCTTCGATCTGACCCTTTTCTAATGCAGTTATTAAGTCGTTTATTGAAAACACGATACTATTTAGTGAACGGTCGTTATTTGTGAATAGCCTCGTTTGTAAATTCCCTTTAAGTGCACGGCTTAATTTAGTAACCATCGATTCGTTGCTTTGAATAAAGTGAACTCTTGAAAAGAAAAGATATATTGTGATTATGATAAGAGCAATAAATAAAGATATTTTTACATGGTATCCCATATCTATATTTAAAAGTCCGCAAATGATAAGTTGTAATGAAATAAGAATGAGGATCTTATCATTTTTCAACCTTTTCACCTACAAACTTATAACCGATTCCCCATACAGTCTGAATGAATTTTGGATTGGAAGAATCGATTTCTATTTTCTTTCTAAGCTTTCTAATATGCACCATAACTGTATTATCATCTTCTATATAATTATCGTCCCATACATTCCGAAAGAGTTGTGTTTTCGTAAATACTTGCTCTGGGTTTGAAGCGAAGAATTTTAATAGTTCAAGTTCTTTTCCAGTTAAGTTGATTTCTTTTCCGTTCGTATGGACTGTGTATTTTTTAAAATCGATAGTTAGTCCTTTAAATGTTAAAGCTGTTTTCTCTTGTACGTTAGTGTTACTTCCAAGAACTAAAAAACGTCGCATAAGAGCTTTTACTCTTGCAACCACTTCGTGAATACTGAAAGGTTTCGTAATATAATCATCAGCACCTATGCTTAAGCCCAAAATTTTATCAACTTCGTGATCTTTAGCAGTTAGCATTAATATAGGAATGTTGGTTGTATCTCTAAGTTTTCTACACACTTCGATACCATCTACTTTCGGCATCATAAGATCTAATATAACGAGGTTGTAGTTATTTTTGTTAAATAAGCACAACGCTTCTTCGCCATTAATTGCAGTATCTACCATATATAATTCTCGTTCTAAATATCTTTTTAATAAGTCTCGAATTTCTTTATCGTCATCTGCTATAAGAATACGTATATCTTTCATATCGTCACCTGTTTCTAATAGAATGTTATTGATATTACAACTTGATAAACAAAGGGGAATAGGGAGCGGTAATAAAAAATAAAGCAACTTTCTAATTATATACTATTAATTGTTAAAATAAGGTTGCTAGTTTAGCTGAAAAGAATCAATTGTATGAGTTCGGTAAGATGGGGGAAGCGAGTCCTTTGAAATAGAGAAGTGCCTAAATTGAATAGTATTTAGAAGAATAGATTGGTAAAGAAAAGTAGACGATGGTTTCTATTTTAATGAGATCTTTGTAGGTCCTTATCTAGAGTTAAAAGAGTGCAAAGGTACTAAATTAAATTTCTTTGTAAAAAGGTATTGACGATTAGTATATAGAGGTGTAATATAGAACAAGTCGCCGATAGCAACAACGCAGAAAGCGACAAAAGAAATAAAAAAACTTGGTTGACATTGAAATATGAAAATGTTAACATAAGGGAGTCGCAAATGAGCGGCAAACAAGTTCTTTGAAAACTGAACGAAACAAACAACGTGAACGTCAATTTTTATTTTTAGATGCTAGACAAACTAACTTTATTGGAGAGTTTGATCCTGGCTCAGGATGAACGCTGGCGGCGTGCCTAATACATGCAAGTCGAGCGAATGGATTAAGAGCTTGCTCTTATGAAGTTAGCGGCGGACGGGTGAGTAACACGTGGGTAACCTACCCATAAGACTGGGATAACTCCGGGAAACCGGGGCTAATACCGGATAATATTTTGAACTGCATAGTTCGAAATTGAAAGGCGGCTTCGGCTGTCACTTATGGATGGACCCGCGTCGCATTAGCTAGTTGGTGAGGTAACGGCTCACCAAGGCGACGATGCGTAGCCGACCTGAGAGGGTGATCGGCCACACTGGGACTGAGACACGGCCCAGACTCCTACGGGAGGCAGCAGTAGGGAATCTTCCGCAATGGACGAAAGTCTGACGGAGCAACGCCGCGTGAGTGATGAAGGCTTTCGGGTCGTAAAACTCTGTTGTTAGGGAAGAACAAGTGCTAGTTGAATAAGCTGGCACCTTGACGGTACCTAACCAGAAAGCCACGGCTAACTACGTGCCAGCAGCCGCGGTAATACGTAGGTGGCAAGCGTTATCCGGAATTATTGGGCGTAAAGCGCGCGCAGGTGGTTTCTTAAGTCTGATGTGAAAGCCCACGGCTCAACCGTGGAGGGTCATTGGAAACTGGGAGACTTGAGTGCAGAAGAGGAAAGTGGAATTCCATGTGTAGCGGTGAAATGCGTAGAGATATGGAGGAACACCAGTGGCGAAGGCGACTTTCTGGTCTGTAACTGACACTGAGGCGCGAAAGCGTGGGGAGCAAACAGGATTAGATACCCTGGTAGTCCACGCCGTAAACGATGAGTGCTAAGTGTTAGAGGGTTTCCGCCCTTTAGTGCTGAAGTTAACGCATTAAGCACTCCGCCTGGGGAGTACGGCCGCAAGGCTGAAACTCAAAGGAATTGACGGGGGCCCGCACAAGCGGTGGAGCATGTGGTTTAATTCGAAGCAACGCGAAGAACCTTACCAGGTCTTGACATCCTCTGAAAACTCTAGAGATAGAGCTTCTCCTTCGGGAGCAGAGTGACAGGTGGTGCATGGTTGTCGTCAGCTCGTGTCGTGAGATGTTGGGTTAAGTCCCGCAACGAGCGCAACCCTTGATCTTAGTTGCCATCATTAAGTTGGGCACTCTAAGGTGACTGCCGGTGACAAACCGGAGGAAGGTGGGGATGACGTCAAATCATCATGCCCCTTATGACCTGGGCTACACACGTGCTACAATGGACGGTACAAAGAGCTGCAAGACCGCGAGGTGGAGCTAATCTCATAAAACCGTTCTCAGTTCGGATTGTAGGCTGCAACTCGCCTACATGAAGCTGGAATCGCTAGTAATCGCGGATCAGCATGCCGCGGTGAATACGTTCCCGGGCCTTGTACACACCGCCCGTCACACCACGAGAGTTTGTAACACCCGAAGTCGGTGGGGTAACCTTTATGGAGCCAGCCGCCTAAGGTGGGACAGATGATTGGGGTGAAGTCGTAACAAGGTAGCCGTATCGGAAGGTGCGGCTGGATCACCTCCTTTCTATGGAGAATTGATGAACGCAGTTCATCAATAAACGTTGACTTGTTTTGTTTCGTTCAGTTTTGAGAGAACTATCTCTCAAGTTTAAATGTATGTTCTTTGAAAACTAGATAACAGTGTAGCTCATATTTTTTTAATTTTAGTTTGGTTAAGTTAGAAAGGGCGCACGGTGGATGCCTTGACACTAGGAGTCGATGAAGGACGGGACTAACGCCGATATGCTTCGGGGAGCTGTAAGTAAGCTTTGATCCGAAGATTTCCGAATGGGGAAACCCACTATACGTAATGGTATGGTATCCTTACCTGAATACATAGGGTATGGAAGACAGACCCAGGGAACTGAAACATCTAAGTACCTGGAGGAAGAGAAAGCAAATGCGATTTCCTGAGTAGCGGCGAGCGAAACGGAATCTAGCCCAAACCAAGAGGCTTGCCTCTTGGGGTTGTAGGACATTCTATACGGAGTTACAAAGGAACGAGGTAGACGAAGCGACCTGGAAAGGTCCGTCACAGAGGGTAATAACCCCGTAGTCGAAACTTCGTTCTCTCTTGAATGTATCCTGAGTACGGCGGAACACGTGAAATTCCGTCGGAATCTGGGAGGACCATCTCCCAAGGCTAAATACTCCCTAGTGATCGATAGTGAACCAGTACCGTGAGGGAAAGGTGAAAAGCACCCCGGAAGGGGAGTGAAAGAGATCCTGAAACCGTGTGCCTACAAATAGTCAGAGCCCGTTAATGGGTGATGGCGTGCCTTTTGTAGAATGAACCGGCGAGTTACGATCCCGTGCGAGGTTAAGCTGAAGAGGCGGAGCCGCAGCGAAAGCGAGTCTGAATAGGGCGTTTAGTACGTGGTCGTAGACCCGAAACCAGGTGATCTACCCATGTCCAGGGTGAAGTTCAGGTAACACTGAATGGAGGCCCGAACCCACGCACGTTGAAAAGTGCGGGGATGAGGTGTGGGTAGCGGAGAAATTCCAATCGAACCTGGAGATAGCTGGTTCTCCCCGAAATAGCTTTAGGGCTAGCCTTAAGTGTAAGAGTCTTGGAGGTAGAGCACTGATTGAACTAGGGGTCCTCATCGGATTACCGAATTCAGTCAAACTCCGAATGCCAATGACTTATCCTTAGGAGTCAGACTGCGAGTGATAAGATCCGTAGTCAAGAGGGAAACAGCCCAGATCGCCAGCTAAGGTCCCAAAGTGTGTATTAAGTGGAAAAGGATGTGGAGTTGCTTAGACAACTAGGATGTTGGCTCAGAAGCAGCCACCATTTAAAGAGTGCGTAATAGCTCACTAGTCGAGTGACTCTGCGCCGAAAATGTACCGGGGCTAAATACACCACCGAAGCTGCGAATTGATACCAATGGTATCAGTGGTAGGGGAGCGTTCTAAGTGCAGTGAAGTCAGACCGGAAGGACTGGTGGAGCGCTTAGAAGTGAGAATGCCGGTATGAGTAGCGAAAGACGGGTGAGAATCCCGTCCACCGAATGCCTAAGGTTTCCTGAGGAAGGCTCGTCCGCTCAGGGTTAGTCAGGACCTAAGCCGAGGCCGACAGGCGTAGGCGATGGACAACAGGTTGATATTCCTGTACCACCTCTTTATCGTTTGAGCAATGGAGGGACGCAGAAGGATAGAAGAAGCGTGCGATTGGTTGTGCACGTCCAAGCAGTTAGGCTGATAAGTAGGCAAATCCGCTTATCGTGAAGGCTGAGCTGTGATGGGGAAGCTCCTTATGGAGCGAAGTCTTTGATTCCCCGCTGCCAAGAAAAGCTTCTAGCGAGATAAAAGGTGCCTGTACCGCAAACCGACACAGGTAGGCGAGGAGAGAATCCTAAGGTGTGCGAGAGAACTCTGGTTAAGGAACTCGGCAAAATGACCCCGTAACTTCGGGAGAAGGGGTGCTTTCTTAACGGAAAGCCGCAGTGAATAGGCCCAAGCGACTGTTTAGCAAAAACACAGGTCTCTGCGAAGCCGTAAGGCGAAGTATAGGGGCTGACACCTGCCCGGTGCTGGAAGGTTAAGGAGAGGGGTTAGCGTAAGCGAAGCTCTGAACTGAAGCCCCAGTAAACGGCGGCCGTAACTATAACGGTCCTAAGGTAGCGAAATTCCTTGTCGGGTAAGTTCCGACCCGCACGAAAGGTGTAACGATTTGGGCACTGTCTCAACCAGAGACTCGGTGAAATTATAGTACCTGTGAAGATGCAGGTTACCCGCGACAGGACGGAAAGACCCCGTGGAGCTTTACTGTAGCCTGATATTGAATTTTGGTACAGTTTGTACAGGATAGGCGGGAGCCATTGAAACCGGAGCGCTAGCTTCGGTGGAGGCGCTGGTGGGATACCGCCCTGACTGTATTGAAATTCTAACCTACGGGTCTTATCGACCCGGGAGACAGTGTCAGGTGGGCAGTTTGACTGGGGCGGTCGCCTCCTAAAGTGTAACGGAGGCGCCCAAAGGTTCCCTCAGAATGGTTGGAAATCATTCGTAGAGTGCAAAGGCATAAGGGAGCTTGACTGCGAGACCTACAAGTCGAGCAGGGACGAAAGTCGGGCTTAGTGATCCGGTGGTTCCGCATGGAAGGGCCATCGCTCAACGGATAAAAGCTACCCCGGGGATAACAGGCTTATCTCCCCCAAGAGTCCACATCGACGGGGAGGTTTGGCACCTCGATGTCGGCTCATCGCATCCTGGGGCTGTAGTCGGTCCCAAGGGTTGGGCTGTTCGCCCATTAAAGCGGTACGCGAGCTGGGTTCAGAACGTCGTGAGACAGTTCGGTCCCTATCCGTCGTGGGCGCAGGAAATTTGAGAGGAGCTGTCCTTAGTACGAGAGGACCGGGATGGACGCACCGCTGGTGTACCAGTTGTTCTGCCAAGGGCATAGCTGGGTAGCTATGTGCGGAAGGGATAAGTGCTGAAAGCATCTAAGCATGAAGCCCCCCTCAAGATGAGATTTCCCATAGCGTAAGCTAGTAAGATCCCTGAAAGATGATCAGGTTGATAGGTTCGAGGTGGAAGCATGGTGACATGTGGAGCTGACGAATACTAATAGATCGAGGACTTAACCATATAATATGAAGCAATGTTATCTAGTTTTGAAGGAATATACCTTCATCAGTTTGGTGATGATGGCAGAGAGGTCACACCCGTTCCCATACCGAACACGGAAGTTAAGCTCTCTAGCGCCGATGGTAGTTGGGACCTTGTCCCTGTGAGAGTAGGACGTCGCCAAGCAAAAACCTAAGTCGTTTCGACTTAGGTTTTTTTGTGTTTATTTTTATTTACCGAAGGTTAAAATCCATAAATTTAATAACCCTGAAGATGAAAAAAAGAATGAAATAGAAACGGTATAAAATAAAATTCGGATGATAAAGTAATACGTTTAAATATAAATTGAAGGTAAGGATTTCCTTTTTATGTTAATTTAGTTGTCGAATGAACAATAATGTTTTGATTTAATATGAAAAGGTTATGTAAAAAAGAGCTGGATGGCTATTTTTCGCATAACCTTTTTGTGGTTTTAAAGGATTTTACCTAAGAAAAAATCTATAATTAAGGTAGTTAACATATATTTTTTGATGGGTGTGGGGGATTATGAAAGAAATATGCATGTTATTAGTGGCTGTTATATTATGGGGAACAGCCATTGCACCAACGAAATGGGCATTAGAATCCATTCAACCGTTTACTTTGTTATTTATTCGTCTTTTCTTTGCGGGTGGGATTTGTATGCTTTTCTCATTTAACGAACTACAAAAAGTAGTTATACATAAACATATTCCGTGGAAAAGAATGAGTTTACTGTCTTTTACTGGTGTAGCTGGGTACTTTATGTTCACATCCTATGGTATTTCTTTAACAAGTGGATTACATGTTAGTATTATTGATGCTGCATTGCCATTAGTTACAATTCTTTTTTCAGCGTTCTTTCTGAAAGAGAAAATTCAGATGGATTATTGGATCGGAATTATGTTGGGCGCTATAGGAGTGCTCTTTATTACAATTCCATCTAGCCATACTAATCAAGAGGTATCTTTAATAGGAGATATACTTATTTTATTAAGTACCTTTTTATTTGCGTTCTACACAGTTTTGTTAAAACGGCCAAAACAAGAACGACGTTTATCTAATAAAGTTTTCACTACAGTAACACTAATGATAGGTGCAGCTATTGTGTTGCCATTTGCAATGATAGAAATTTTTTACTACGGTTTCCCAAAAATCGAAACATGGAAGATTGGATTTAGTATAGTATACCTTGTTATTGGGGCAACAATTTTAGCATATTGGTTCTGGAATAAAGCGCTAGAGACGGTCTCAGCATCAATAAGTGGACTGTACTTAAATGGATTGCCGTTAATAAGTATCATTACTTCAATTATCCTATTAAATGAATCTCTGACATGGAAGATAATAATGGGAGGGAGTCTAGTTTTAATTGGAGTAGGATGGGCGGATAAGCAAAAGTTACGTAATCTATTAAAGGGTAATAAAATGGATAGTAGGGACTGTTAAATTGTATGTTTTATATAGTTTAAATGTTAAAAAGATACCTCATATATATGTATAAGGTATCTTTTTATATTTAGCGAAGATAATGGACTTAAATTAGTAGGGATATTCTTTGTTATATCTATATGTA